>CAZFZJ010000018.1:10184-12577 GCA_964523665.1 uncultured Candidatus Saccharibacteria bacterium | reverse complement strand
AGGGTTCGTGATCAGCCAAGCACTTCTGGTAAAGAAATCGGAAGAGTTACAGAAAACAGTGATATTAATGTTTATGAAGAAAAATCCGGTTGGTATAGAATCAAAATAGAAGACAAAGATGGTTGGATTTCTAGTTCTTATGCAAAGAAGTTAGAATCCTAAAATAAAAATATGCAAAAACTATTTAAAATCGTCATTGTTTTGGCAATTATATTTGTGCTTTTGGTTGCTTTTATTTCAATTATAAAGACTAAGTTTTGGATTGTACGGCCGGATGGCGGGGTAACTACATCGAAAACTGTATCATTGGAATATTGGGGGACTTCTATCCCCGAAGAAGTTATGAATAAACTGATTTCTGAATATGAGCAAAGTAATCCAAATGTAAAAATTAAGTATTATAAGAAATCTTTTTCTTCAAATAATGAATATAGGAATTATGTTTCAGACGCATTACGAACCGGTAAGGCTCCTGATATTTTAAGAATTCATGCTTCGTGGGTCCCATATCTAAACTCTAGAATGGCTACGACCGGTGATTTAATGAATGAGCAGGAATTTAAAGAGACTTATTATTCGGTTATTAAACCTTATTGTTTTACACAGGAAAATAAAGTGCGGTGTATTCCGATTAATTACGACGGACTGGTTTTGGTCTACAACAAAGGAATGTTTGCGGAAGCAGGAATACAGGCGCCAGTCACGTGGGAAGATGTTAGGGATGCTGCAAAAAGATTGACGGTAAAAGACGAGAGAGGAAATATCCTTGTTGGTGGTGCTTCACTTGGAACTACAAATAATGTCACTAATGCCGTAGATATTATTAGTTTGATGTTGAGCCAAAGTGAGGTAAAGATTCCTGAGAATTTAGATAGCGAAGCAGCAATCAGAGCTTTTTCTTATTATAAAAATTTTGCATCAATAGATAAGGTTTGGGACCAAAATATGCCCGAATCTGTAGTAGCATTTGCTACCGAAAAGTCAGCGATGGCTTTAGTTAAGTCATATCAGCTAGCTGAAATCCTAAAATTAAACCCGACAATTAACATTGGTGTTACTAAGGCTCCTCAGTTACCGAAAGTTGGTGGTACAACTACTTCTAAATATATTAGTTCCACATGGGTAGAGATGGTAAATGCAGGTGCTTCAAAAAATAGTCAGAGAGTAGCGTGGGAATTCCTGCATTGGTTATCGTATCCAGAACAACAGATTAAACTGTATAATTACGTTTCTGCCCAATCCACACTAGGGGAGGTATATGCAAATAAGGCAGCTCGAGATCAATTAGTTAACTCTCCATTATTGGGTGCATTCGCCTCGACGGCAGATCAAGCTTTTGTTTCATCTTTCGTCTCAGATTCGGGAAATGACGATTTAAATCAGGGTCTGATTGATCTATATAATATGGTAACTGAAAGGGTTAGTCCAAGATATGATGAGGTAAAAATAAAAAAGGATGCCATTACTCAGAATATCCAAAAAGGTTTTTAAATCCTATTATTCTTTATAAAGACGCCAAAAAAGGATAAAATATTTATCATGCCGATGGATAAAACATTTAATCATTCAGTTAAAGAAGATCAGATATACGCAATGTGGGAAGAGCAAAATGCTTTCTCGCCAGAAGGTGCTGATGCACTACGTAAAAAATTTAACCTCAAGGGTAATAATTCTTCATATTCAGTCTTGATGCCACCTCCAAATGCCAATGCTGCTTTACATTGTGGACACGCGACATATGCTATTCAGGATTTAATGATTCGCTTTAAACGAATGCAAGGGTATGATGCATTATACTTGCCAGGAACTGATCATGCAGGGTTCGAAACCCAGGTTGTATATGAAAGAAAGTTAAAAGCTGAAGGTAAAAGCAGATTTGACTTTGATAGAAAAACTCTTTTTGACAAAATTCTGAACTTTGTGCATGAAAATTCTGATTTAGCGATTTCACAACTCAAAAAGATAGGATTGAGTGCAGATTGGAATCGAAATACATTTATGCTTGACCCGAAAGTAGTGGATTTTGTTTACAAGACCTTCATCAAAATGCACTCAGATGGGATGGTCTATCGTGATGGTTACATGGTTAATTATTCGACCTTTCACGGAACGACTTTTAGTGATCTTGAAACCGAGTATAAAGATTCGATTTCGCCTTTGTATTACGTTCGCTATCGAATAGAGGACAGCCTAGACGAATATATAACAGTTGCTACGGTTCGTCCTGAAACCATCTATGCAGATGTTGCAATTGCGGTAAATCCCAAAGATAAGAGGTACTCGAAATTTAAAGGGAAAAAAGTAATCAATCCATTAACGGGTAAGATAATGCCCATTAGTGAAGATGAGTATGTGGATATTGAATTTGGTACGGGTTGTCTGAAAGTGACGCC
>CAZFZJ010000018.1:5931-10174 GCA_964523665.1 uncultured Candidatus Saccharibacteria bacterium | reverse complement strand
ATCGAATTTGGAACAGGAGCGTTAAAGATTACACCAGGTCATGACATTAATGACTATAAAATTGGGAAAACTCATAAATTAGAAATCATCTCTCTTATAAACCTAGACGGTTTGATGAATGAAAACGCTCTTGAATGCAATGGGATGTATCCAAAGCAGGCTAGGTTAAAATCGGCCGAGATATTAAAAAGCAAAAATGCACTAGAAAAAGTTGATGAAAAATACAAGAATCGTGTTTTAGTTGATTACAAAGATGGATTACCCATAGAGCCGATGGTTTTGCCAAATTGGTTTTTAGATATGAATAAGTTAGGAGATTTGGCTATTGATGCGATTCAAAGTGGAGAAATCAAATTCAATCTGCCAACTTGGAAGCGCGATGTTTTAAGATGGATTACAGATAAAAAACCTTGGCCAATAAGCCGTCAGACTGTATTTGGAATTAGAATGCCTGTTTGGTATGAGATTGATGATTCCTCTTTAATCCATGTAACATTTATTGATAAAGAAGGTAAAAGCCATCAGGGTAAGATCTCTGACTTAATGAAAGCATATTCACTCGAAGATATTAAAGCAGGCCTACAAAAGGTTTTGGCTGATGTTGGAACAAAATATGTAGTTTCTGTGGAATCTCCGGGTGAAAATTACCTCCCAGAGACTGATACATTTGATACTTGGTTCAGTTCAGGTCAATGGCCTTTAACAACAACCGGTTATCCAGACGATGAGCTATATAAGAAATATTTCCCAACAGATTTTCTAGATTCTATGTGGGATATAATGTTTTTCTGGATTGCTCGTATGATAATGATAAGTAAGTATATTACTGGTAAAGCTCCATTCAAAATGGTTTATTTTCATGGCGCAATAACTGATAAACATGGTGCAAAAATGAGTAAAAGCAAAGGAAATGTAATTAATCCGATGGAATATGTCGAAAAATATGGTGCAGACGCATTGAGAATGGGAATTATAGTTGGAGGTAATACCGAAGCAAAAACGTCCCCTTTAGACGAGGATAAGGTTAGGGGATATAGAAATTTTGCTAATAAAATTTGGAATATTGCTAGGTTTTTAGAAATGAAAGAGCAAGAAACCGCAACCCCCTCAAGTTCGAAATCAGAAGAAGATCAAAAAATCATGCTAGAACTTGAAGAGTTAAAGCAATATGTAACTAATAATATTGAGAAGTTGAAGTTCAAGCAGGCTGGGGAATCAATATATCAATTTATATGGGAGAGATTAGCGAATGAAAAAAAAGAAAAAAACAAATCTAGAACGGATGTTCAATTTGTAGAAACTTTACGCGAAGTATTAGAAACAAGTCTTAAGCTACTTCATCCTTATATGCCATTTATTACAGAAGCTGTCTGGCAGGAATTAAATCCTACCAGGGAGCCTTTAATTATTTCGAAATGGCCTAAATAGGTTATGTTAGATAAGACATATGTTTCACGTGCGGGATATAAGCTTAATCATGCATTTAAAGCGTTTAAATTAAATGTAAAAGACAAAGTCTGCGCAGATTTTGGTTGTAGTACAGGAGGCTTTACCGAAGTCTTACTCGAAAACGGAGCGAAACTTGTTTATTCCGTTGATACAGCAAAAAATGAATTGCACTGGAATTTGAGGACTAATCCCCGTGTCATTGTTCTTGAAAGTACGAATGCTATGTTTATAACACTCCCCGAACTAGTTGATTTCATTTCTATCGATACGGCTTGGACAAGGCAAGAAAAAATCCTACCAAATGCTATAAAAAACCTAAAGAATGGTGGCTCAATAATAAGTTTGGTAAAACCTCAATATGAAGTTGGGCATAAAATTCTACGAAAAGGGAAGGTGCCAGACGAATTATTAACTCCATTCTTGGCTGAATTTAAAAACAAGATCGAACTACTGATTGGTTCTAAGACGATTGAGATAATAGAATCTCCAATAACGGGAGATAAAGCCGGTAATAAAGAATTTCTAATGCATTTAAAGTAATCTATTCAGCGGATTTTTCATCTGAAGCTTCAGATTCGTTTTCGGGTTTTTCCCCGTCTTTTGCTTCAGTTATTACTTCAACACTGTCTACTGAAGTTTCTTGTTCTTCTACCTCGCGCTGTTCTGCATAGTCAACTTTTACTAAGAGTTCTTCTGAGTCATTTAAAATTTCGATTTTTTCGGGGTCAACCTTAATGGCTTGGGCGATGGTTAAGAAATCCTCAACCTCTTTTAATACACTAACATCAACTTCGAAGTGTTTAGGCATATTTTTTGGTAATGTTCTAATTCGAATTTCATCTAAAACTTGAATCAAAATACCAGTTTTTGCCTTTACGGGTTCGCACTCTTCTTCATTTATTAATTCAACCGGAATATCTGTTTCGATTGGTTGAGACATATCAACCTCGTATAACGAAACATGTGTAGGAGCTAATGTGATTGGGTCGATCTGAATGTCTTTAATCAAAACATCTTTGGTTTCAGTTCCAATTTTAAAATCGATAAGCGCTGAGGTTCCTACTTCTGCAAATACTTTCGTAAATTCTTTTGCACTAATCTGTACATTTAACACATCGACCTCACCAAGTGAGCTTTTTTTGGAAAAAACAACAGCTGGGATTATGCCTTCTTTTCTGAGGGTTTTGACTTTTGAGCCTTTGATTTCTCTTTTTTCTCCATGTAATTCCATATAGATTTTGAATTAATTTTTAATAATCGTTTCAATTTACTTAGATCTTCTGTGCTAACGCTCTTCCTATTTTGAAGATTTATGCTCGATTCCGAGATTAAATCTTCTAGGGGCTTGTTACTATCCAAAAATCTGTTATTTTGAATCATTTTAAACTCAGAAATTGTATCACTAATTATCTACTATTTAAAGCGGGATTTCAACATTTATGTCTTTATCCAGCTGCTCACTGATAACTATAGCATTATTTTCGGTTTTGTAATGTTTTGCTAAATCTGCCGGAATCCCTGAGGGGAAAAGGGCTTTTATTGTGAGCTGTCCCTCTTTTATACCTGGTTGCTTCTGTACTGTCAAACCTATTTTATGGTCAGAAAATGTGTGAAATGGGCTTGAATACTCTAGTTTTAAAGTATTTTCAGTATTTGCTTCAACCATAAGATCAAGATCTATTTGTCCTCTACTTTCGTAATCACTTACTGTTACGGATCTTGTTATTGAGATTTCTTCGCCCGAGGTTTTGATGATTGAGGCAGAATCAAATAAAACATCTGGAGGCGTAAGAATTCTGATATGGTTTAAAAAGTCCTGATTTGAGTCGTTTCTATAAGTTAGAAACATTTGTCTAGCATATTTATTGTCTTTAGATTCAGTCATTATAATATAGGTAATATCGCGGGAAATATTATGCGCTAATTTTGTATCCGAAACTTCGGTGTCTGTAACATAGAAGTAATCATCCTCATAAGAATTTAAAGTTCCTGTCCAGTTATTTAGCGATATTTTCGATAAAAGTTGATTAGAATCAACATATAGAAGAATTTTCTTGTTTTCAAGTGCGAGTAGTAATCTATTTAAAAGCTCGTATTTTTGGATGTTATTTTCAGTCTCGCTACCATCAATACTATTAAAAGTATCTTCATCAGATAGTATTATTCCGCCAATATCATTTACATCAAAGGATCTTTTGTATATTGATATGAGCTCTATAGCCATTCTTCGAAAATCAATTTCGTAGCTTAGATTTTGGATTCCATTGGGGTTTTGTGATTGAAATACTTTTGCGAAGTTAAATGAAGGAACCTCTATCGCCTTTTCACTAATTTTTGAATTAAACTCTTCTATCGAAATTTCTCTTTCAATTGCTGGTTTACCCTTAGTGAACGATACTACTTTAAAATTCTTGATATGCCCTCCAAGCGGCATTGTTCTTGAGCTGTCTTGAATAACAAACAAGTACTTCTGACTGTATCCATATCCAAATATTTCTGCGATTTGATTTGGATCGAGCTTTCCGGTTGTAATGGCGGTACCGATCAATTTTGAGATACTAGTGTTTACCTTTTCTTGTGCCAATAAATATTGCTTTGATGCCATCGCTTGTAGCTCTTGGGCAAGCTGTTGTACCTTATCTGCATAGTCATTTGTCTCTGATGTTGCACCCAAAACATTATCCCTAGAAGCTTCTTGGAGGTGTGCTGAAGTATTTATGTATGCAAGAGAAATATATTTGCTTAATTCCGCAGTTTTTCGAAGGGAAGATATGCCTTCATGAAGTTGTTGTGT
>CAZFZJ010000018.1:0-5901 GCA_964523665.1 uncultured Candidatus Saccharibacteria bacterium | reverse complement strand
TTAGAAAATCAGCTGCTAGTTCAATATAAAAGGGGAATTCATTTAATGAAGAAGACATTTTTATCGCTCTATCAGAAATTTCATACGCTTCATCATATTTGTTTTCTGCGATTAGTTCAGAAGCTTTTGCAATATCCGCAACCGATTGATTATATTTTGAGACGTAGGCAATGCTTGGGAGCATTGTCGCGACTAATAGTAGGATCCCTAAAGCAACTGCAACTTTCTTTTTACTTAAGGAATTTTTAGATTTTGATCGATTATTTTTTCTCATGACGTGATCTTCTTTAAAAGATCTTGGTGCAGGTTCATTCCGTTCTGGGCGATAATAATTGGCCCCTGTTTCCCATTTTGTTGGGATATTATCGACAGAGCTTTTTGCAAATATATCAAGATCGTCATTATCATCAGAAATAGAAGAAGGTTCTGTTGCTGTTTCTAGGTCTAACCCGAGGTCTTCTGAATCGTGGTCTTCTAATGAAATCAGTTCGGATTCCTCAAGTGTATCTTCTACTAGTGGGATTTCTTGTGGTGCACTTACTTTTTCAGGGATAGCAGAAAGACTTACATTGCGTTCCTTTAATAGCTCTAATAAGCCTTCTACAACCTCAACCTTTGGATACCAATCTAGAGGATATGTTGCGTCGGTATCGATCTCCATTGCATTTCCTCCCGATTCATCATTCATGTATTCAATTTCGACTTTGGCTCCTGATAAATCCGACATAACATGTGCCAGTTCAATTTCTGTAATTGGATATTCTGGGAACAGTGTGTAGATTTGTGGCTTTTTCTTAATTTTGAGATCCTTGATCACTGTTATAATACCCGACACGAGATCACGTTGATTTAGCAGATAGCTTTCTGCCATATCGTTTTCCACAACTATAGGGTGGTGATTTTCGATTGATATTAAGTATTCGCTGAGTGTGTCAGAGGTAATTATGTCGGGGCCATAAATATCTTCGATTTGGACTTTTGCCCATATTGAATTAGGCTTTTGGTTGGCTTTAATGTTATCGAAAGCAAAAGGTAACGAGCTGTCTTTGAAATTATCAAGGGGTTCTCGATAAACAAACAAATAGGGGATCTTATAGCGATTCGTGAACATTAAAAGTTCGGTTATACCTTCATGGTTATGGAACAACACATTTTCATCATCTATTTGGATTACAGCATTTGAGGCATCAATAACTGCCTCGATTGACTCTAAATTTCCGAAATACTTTGAAAGATCATCGATATTAGTGATATCTATCGCGGTATAATCAAGAAAGTTCAGAGCATCTATGAGAAAGTTGCTGACGGCATTGTTTCCGTAGATTAGAATGTTTTTCATAAAGGCAAGAATAGATGAAACCTAAAGAAATAATACCAGTTAATTCGTTGTATGGTAAGGATTATTATGGAAAATTTTGAAATAATTCCCAATAAAAGTTACAAATTATTTACGGATGGAGGATCAAGGGGTAACCCTGGTAAAGCTGCTTGTGCTTGGGTCGTATATGATGGTGACCAAGAAATCTTTCATGGGAGTAAGTCCGTAGGTGTTACGACCAATAATGATGCAGAATATTTGGGACTAATAGAAGGGCTTCAAGCGTGTATTTCAGCCGGAATTAAAAATTTAGAGTGCTATTCGGATAGTGAATTGATGGTTAAACAAGTAAATGGGATTTATAAGGTAAAGGATGCAAATATTAAAGCGCGCTTTAGCAAAATTAATGAATTGGTTAGTGCTTTGGAATCATTTTCAATTACGCATGTTTTAAGAACGCGTAATAAACGAGCTGATAAATTAGTGAATATTTGTATAGATACTAATTAGTGTGAACTCATCTCAACTAACTGAAACAATCAATTCTACCTCCAGCTTTTATATCATCCCAAAAGCAAAGGAGTTATTTTATTTTTACCCTGAGCATTTGAATTTTTCTGATTTCGAAAAACATTTAAAAATCTTTAATTCTGAAGGGAAAATAAAGCTATATAATGATTTTGTTTTTACGATCACCGATCAATCTTGCATAGAGTTGGTATCAAAGAGAAGAATGATGGAGCAGCAAATGAGGTTTATAAGTAAAAAATTTAGAGAAATTAAATTTGAAAAGCTTGGGATTCGAGGATTATTTATTTCCATTCGAGACATGAAGCCTATAATAATTGTTGTGACTTCGAATGATTTTTCTTCTGAGATTCTGAGAAAGATAGGGAAAAAGCTTAATTTATATGAAGAGTTACAAATTATGTTGATTACTAGTCCAAAAGATATCGGTTTAGAATTGAGAGATGTCGTTACATTGTTAAATTCGGCATCTGTTTATAACTACGAAAAAATACACGAAGAAATACTGGGCTATCTGCTTTTTAAAATGGGAGATGCGATACCAAATTTACCAGTAGATTTTTTAAAGGGGGTACGGTTGATTAAAACATTTCAGATAAAAAAAATCGAACAACCTAGTAAAATAGACAGTTTTTTAAAACTATTCTTTAAATAAGATTATATTTTTTAGTATATTTCTTAACGATCGATTCAAGTTCAATTAACATTTCCTGTGGCCATTTGTCAGGTTGCTTTATAGTCTCTGAATTATATTTTTTACTATATTTTCGAATTAGAATTGTTATATCGTCATTAATTCCTTTCATAATATCTTGTTGTTGCTGGTACGTTAGGTTATTCGGCTTGGTTTTTCTTGAAGAAATGTCTTCAATTTCACTGACTTTTTCGGCGACAGGAACCAAATCTCGGTCAATATTTATATATACAGACTTTTTTTCAGGTTTCAGTAATCCCTTTTCCATTGCAATTTTTGTGTATTCTTCCTCTCTTTTGGCAAACGAAGTATTCATCATTTCTGCCATGGTAGATGGCCTGCCCGTAATCCAGAAATCTGTTTCGCTACAGAGTTCATTTTGTTCTACTGGAACTTCACGTCCCTCTATTGGGTGAGATAATGATCGAAGTTTCAAACAGTGCCCTGTGATTTGTGGTTGGAAGAACTCGTAATACTCAATATACATTATTCTTTCATCCGATCCATTGATTGCCATGTAATACTCCCTCTTTTTATCGCCGCTTATAAAATCCCATAGATTTGAAAGAGGATCTGCTGAAGGTCGACGAAATGCTAGTTCATTTGCTCCTCCTGAGGCCTTTATCCCACTTAGTCCTAACTTAAGGGTTACTTCTTGCATGGTACTTTTACCAATGAAATATGCATCAGTATAATTTCGTGCCCTAAACATGGCATTATGTAATGCCATATCTACTGATTTATATTTAAAATCTCCTTCATATGAAACAGGATAAGCATAAATTAGGTAGTCTTTTGCTCCAAGATTACAATATAGATCGCCTTCTTCTTCTGTTGGAGGCTCACCAGGATTTACAGGATCAATTGTATATCGTTCTACATCACAACGAAGTCCAACACGAGATATAAATCCAGATACACTTTCGATTATCGGCCTTAGAATCATTGCAAAAGGACTGTTTTGATTTGCTTCTTCTTCATAGTTAATACTATATTCATTTGTTTTATCGCCTGAGAAAGGTATCCATGGGATATCTTTTTCAACTTTATAATCGTTAGCGATACAAGCTCCTCCAGTACATTCCGTTTCATATATTGATTGCTGTGCCACTACTGGAGGGCAAATATCTGCAGGTGCCCAACTTGGACAAACTCTACAATCTACAGGTGGGGGAGGAGGAATATTGCCACAAGATTGTGTTATTTTGCCATCGGTCCCCATGCATATGTCGCATGATAATGTTCCTGTTCTATCAATGCACCCTTCCGGACCAACTCGTCCTCCTAAAATACCATAAGTGATTGAAGTACATGCGCCTCCTGGGACTAGGTTTGCGGTGATATTTGGCATATTCCCGTCACCTGGCCCATAGCATTTAAAATTAGTAGTCGTAGAAGGTGTTAAGAATGTTTCTACTCCGTTTACGTAACCCGTTACGTCCCTTATCGAACAATTTGATCCTACTTCGTGTTTTATACAAAGTTGGTAATTGATCTCATAACTATTTCCTTCTATCGGCGTTGCATTTACACCGAATGTTATTGTTGGTTGTACTCCTGGTGTTTGTGCATAAACTTGAGTAGGTGATGATGCTTTTACAATTTCTAAAGCCTTCGACTCATTTGCGAAATCTTTTGTATTACTTTGAATTGTGGTGTTGGTAATCGTTGCTAAGTCACTGTTATTTTTAAAAAACGCTACATCTGGATATCTTGATTGTGTTAATGGTGAAGGTTGGTAAAATGGGTCACTTAGAGCCATAGACATTTCGATGTCAGAAGGTGAAAATATATCATTATATCCAAGTCTATAACCTGGCCGATCAACTACCATCATTTTTGATATGCCATAGGCTCGTGAAATAGAATGTAAATCTGCTGGTTCCTGATGTTGCATGTATCCGTTAAGAGAAAATACGTAGCCTTTTCCTATACAGTCATCAGGATCATCGTTTTCGGAGCAATAACCAGTGTTTGGTTCTATTTTTAGACATTCCTCTCTAGAAGGATCGCATGTAGCCCTTTGTATACATGCTCTAAACCTTAATGCGGGCATATCTGATAGATATCCAAATTCCTCTCCATCTTCCGCGCCATTCTTAGTATTTAGTGATCTTTTTAACATTCTATTCAAATACTCTTCACGGGTTTCTTTAGTCTCTTCAAAAACGGTTTGTGATGGAATCCCATAACTTGCAGGTATCGTTGTTCCTTTGTGAATTGAATTGAACAAAGGAATATTAATTCTATTCTCTAATTCATTGGTAATTGGGTCGTAAAATCGAGATCTAGAGATATAGTTCAAATCAGTTCCTGATTGAAGAGCTCCTGTCATTTGTCTTGACACAAGTTCAAAATCATCGTGATCATACGAAGGAGATGAAATTGAAAAATTTGCGCTGAGTACATTTGCTAAATTCGAAACATCCGCGTTGGGATCATAATCTGCGATAGTGGACCATATTGACCAGGGTTTTTCTCTATTATGTCCAATTACTTCAGGACGGTAAAATACTCGAGGGCCCTCGGTCTGATATGGACAATAAAGTTGAGATTGCATGATATATGGTAATAGATAGTTTAAACACGAAGGATCTAGCCATGCTTCTCCTTCTTCGGGTTCGTTTGGTCCTCCAATTACGCTAAAACTTCTCGACGGATCCACAGCATTATTCAATTGATTAATGAAACTCATCAACGAGGAAGGGTCATCAAAACCTAGTGAGGATGTCCCAACTCCTAGTCTTAATATTACTTGCCCATTAAAGTTATTAATCGCATTTGCTAGTGCATCAATATTCGTATTTGATTGGTCTATTATTACGACTGCATACCCGAAACCAAAACTTTCAATCCTTTCGAAATCACCATCGTTATATACCGTGGCTAAATTTACGCCAATTGTGCTACAGTCGACTTGACTGCATAAATATTCAAGTTCCGAATCGCTGTACATATATTGCGGAAATCCGGGATTAGTTCCGAAAGGGTTAAACAAAGATAAATGAATATTGGGATATTGTTGCTGAACTTGTATGAATTGATCTACAACATTTTGAATAGTTGCTCCCGCAAATGACGAATGATTTCCTGATTCAGTAATATATACAGGACCGCTAATCGATGAGATCCCTTGATTTTGAATATATCCCATAATTGATTGTTCAAAGGATGGCCCTGTATTATAAATATTTCCTGCGATTCCGGCTAGATTAGGATGATTAAGTATTGATTGCAACGAACCAAAAGAAGTAGGAAATGCCGCGCTTGTCATATTAAATGCTGGGGATAAAATGTTAACGTTTGAGGGAATTAATCCATTTTGTTGCGCGTTTAATAAAGCTAGAAGATAAGCGGTCAT
>CAZFZJ010000017.1:17089-17346 GCA_964523665.1 uncultured Candidatus Saccharibacteria bacterium | reverse complement strand
TATCTACGACACTTTGGGTGCTGAATCCCAAAATTTGAATATCATCTCGAATTCTTGAAAGCAAAGTTGAATCTTTTGCTAAAACTTTTAAAACAGAATATCGATCAACCCCCATACTCTTAAAGTCTGCGAAAGGTAAAATTACAATCGGATTAGCATCATCTTTAAAAACTCCGACAATTTTATATACATTCGATTGACTTAAAAGTTTTGCATTTACACCCGGGATTAATCCGTTATTAATAATTAGGTCAACA
>CAZFZJ010000017.1:6773-17057 GCA_964523665.1 uncultured Candidatus Saccharibacteria bacterium | reverse complement strand
AATCGTTTGGAGATTTTTTTAACGCCTTAACTAAATTAGACGAAAGGAGAATTTCTTTTCCGTTTGGTTTGAGAATATTAATATAAGCAAAGTCAAAAACCGGTTCGGGCTCATCATTTTCAGATACTAATGATTCAAGATCTTGCGTGGCATCTGATGCAGAAGTCTCAGCACTTAAATCATCTACAAAGCTTACCTTGTAAACATTTTCTATTTCTTCTTTTTGTGATGGTTGGTTATAAACAGAATCAGTCTCCCCTAAAACTTTCTGGAGCACCTTTTCATCTTCAATTTCATTAGAGGTTAGTATGTAGATATCAGATAAACCAATATAACCTTTTTCTGTGTGCATTTCTTTTTTTTCTTCGTCATCATAAAGGGGAATGTAATCGTTCCCTTCGCGTTTATACATTGGCGCTTTATCTACTTTCATCCATTTGCCAAGCCATTCTCCATTCTCAAGTTGATAAGCTTTACCAGCAGTATCAACTGATCTATACATTCCACCCCAAACAAGCGAGCCTTCAAAACTTTCTGATAATCTACCTGTCATGTATCCAACAATCAACGCATTTGTATCGGGCTTTTGACGAACAGGAATATATGCATAATCTTGCACTCTAAATTTTTTTGGCTTGCCATTTTCAATTGCAATGCCAAATGCAGGAGGTTCAGACTGTTCGTCAAAAGCCCCTTTAACGTCTCCAACTGATTCAATCCCTTTTATTAAATCTTTTACCTTTTCAACTTCTTCTTGAATTTTCGACTCCTCTGAATATTTCGCCTCGGCTTCATCTGAAAAATTTTTACCATCTACCACATCGAGATACGAATATTCTAAAAATTTATTATTAGCACCAAGAACAACAACATCAGTTTTTGATCCTAAAATAGTGACTGATCCCGCGACCGAAATAGAAGGAGCAATATCTTCGACTCCATCTATTTTAGAAATTTCAGAAATCGACTCGTCATTTAATGTAAGCTTTGTTGAATCACTCTGAACATCTACCATTCTAAGCGAAGTCGGCTTTACTAATCTTTGCTCAACTATATTTTGTAATCCATAGGCAAACGAAACCAAAAATACAATTGTTGCAACGCCAAGTGCGATACCAACGATAGTAAAAGATGTTCTTGATTTTGACTTTAATACATTTTTTACCGCAAGTTTAAAAAGATATCTTTTGTGTAAATAACCAGGTTCACCGGAAGTTTTAGCAAACGAATATAAATATCTAATATCTTTTCGAAAATCTCTTCGTAACGTTTTAATTAAATTTTTGAAAACTTTTGCTAACTTTTTAATCATGCGTATCAATAACTTTCTTGCCGTCTAATAAACCAATTACACGAGTAGCCAAATTAACATATTTATTATCATGTGTAACAAGAATTACTTCTTTGTGATGTTCGCGATTCAGGCGAGTTAAAATTTCCATTACCATTAAACCTGAATCGCTGTCTAAATTACCAGTTGGTTCGTCAGCAACAAGTATCCAAGGATCTGTAATCAAAGCTCTTGCTAAAGAAACTCTTTGTTGTTCACCTCCAGACAATTCAACAGGATTATTTTCTGCCAACTTCTCTATTTTAATTTCTTTTAATTTTTCAAAAGCTTTTTCATATGCTTTTTTTTCAGGTTCGCCTTCAAGAATTAATGGGTAGGCAACATTCTCTAAAACATTTAAAGATCTAATCCAATTTGAATTTTGAAACACCATTCCAATCTTTTCTCGCCTAAAAATTGCTCGGTGATCTTCGGTCAATCTATAAATATGTTTACCACGCACTACAACAGTTCCGCTTGTTGGATGTTCAAGCCCAATCATAACATGCAATAAAGTTGATTTACCACACCCTGAAGGGCCATAGATGATTACAAATTCTCCTGAATATAGATCAAACGAAATATCCTTTAAAACATGAATCTCTCTTTTTCCTCTTGTAAAAATTTTATTAACTTTTTCTAATTTAAAAACAACATTATGTGATCGCTTATGTTTCTTAGGGAAATTTTTAAGATATTCGAAATAAACTTTATTATCTTTATGGAAAAGAGATTCAGCTTCTATTTCTATCCGATTATTCCTATGCTCTTGATTATCCATTATTATAGCCTTAGAAAACCAAACACATCTTCGAGGTTATCTATAATCACATCAAATGCAGCTCGTACTGGAGTTGGCGTTACTACTACTAAATCTTCGCTCTCACTTTGATTTCCAATCTTATCTCTTACTTTGATCTTTAAGTGGTATGTACTAGTTAAATCTAAATCTCTTAAAACTATAATGTGTGATCTATCAAAACCTTCATTTGCTTTTTGTGTGTTTTGATATTGATCTCCTGTTCCCACGCCCCAATCTACCTCTGCGATTGTTTCTTCGTCTGTATCAAAGGAAACAATAATCTGACCTTTGCTATCTCCACTATTACTTACTGGAGTTTCGATTAATACATTGCTTATTTTTGGTGGTATTACATCACTACCTGTTATATATCTTATTGGGTCACTACTTGTTTCATATCCGTGTTCTTCATAACCTTTGATATTGAATATGTACATCTTTCCGTCTGCTAAATTTGGTATCGTTACTAAATGTCTTGTTTTCTTCTCTCCATTAACTACCTTAATTTGACCATCTGAAGGTTTTATAGGGAGTGATGCTAATTCCTCTTGCCTCATATTTTTTAGTTTGGTCAAATCAATTTTTGAATAATCGATATCATTTTGTTGATCTTCGGGATAATAACTTTTAATTTTTTCTTTATCTTCGACCGTTAAAGATTCGAAATCGATATCAACTGGCTCAACATAAACTTCAGAAGTTGTTGGTACATTTGTTGCAAATGCTAACATAGCAGATGTCACTCCATTGTCTTGACCTGTTTTAAATACAACTGCAGTTATCTTTGGCATTGTTAATGTTTGGAATGTGTAATCTTCACTAAAAATATCATCTTCATCGGCAGTGATTCCTCGAATTCTAAAATGATAAACGATTGAGTTGTCTAATCCTGTTAATCTTGCGGAATGTGTTGATTCATCTGCGGTCGTTGAAACAACGATTTCTTTGCCATAATCAGAAGTAGTTCCATATTCGACTTTGCTTGAAGCAAGACTTGCTGTTTTCCAATTAATTACGGCACTTTCTAATGTTAAGTCAGTTACAGTCACATCAGAAATGTTGGCGCCTTGTAATGTAGTAAAAGAGTATGTGGAAGAATATGCTTCGTCTCTTGCGTAACCAACAAGATTACTATCATCCATTGATAAGACTCTATAAAAATATTTTGTACCAGGAGCAAGTCCTGAAATTTTAACACTATGATCAGTTGTTGGGATTGATTCACTTGCACTACTACCAAAATCAGATGATTTGCCATACTCTACTGATCCATAACTTAATCTGTCTGTTGTCCATTTTATAATAGCTGTTGTTGATCCTGGTGTTGCACTTGGTGTTCCTCCTGCACTTGGGGGGTCTGCATATTTTCCTTCAGGTATAATCTTTACTGTATCACTTGAGGTTCCCATACTACCTGCATTGTCTACTGCATACACCTTGTAATAATATGTCTTTCCTTTTTCTAATTCTGCATCTGTGTATGCTGTACTTGTTGTTTCTCCTACTAAACTATAATCATTATCATTTGTTGATCTATATACTTTGTAATTATTAGGAATTCCTCCTCCACTTGGGATCTCCCAGGCTAGTGTTACCCTCCAGGTATCTGAATCTCTGTTTGATGCATCACTTGCTGTTAGATTTCTTGGGGCTCCTGGTGCTGTTGTTGATGTATAAAATTTAATACTTGCATATGCTCCATAATTTATGTTACCTTGTCCTGTTTCACTATTAATGTTGTTGTCTTCTGCAACTATGTAGAAAGTATTCTCTCCTTGTTGTGTTGCTAGTGCTGAGTTTGTAATTGTTCTGTTCACTGTTTCACTTGCACTTGTGGATGTCATGTTATTGCTACTTGGCACACAGTTGACACAATAATAATACCTTAATATATCTCCGCTAAAACTTTCAGGAGGATCCCATGTTACCGTAAACACGTTACTTGAAGCAGGCGACGAAGAAGACGTATTTGGTGTAATTGTTAAATTTAAAGGCGCGGTTGGTGCAGTTGAGTTGTAATAAAAACTTGAAACTCCAATATTACTAGTTGTTGAGGATACATTACCTGCGTTATCTACACTTCTAACAAAAAAGTAGTTCTGGCCTTCTTGATATGCCTGTATACCTGTTATCTCTGTGCGTATTATTTCTCCTTTGGCGTTTGTTGGTGACCATGTACTACTCTCTGCTGCTGTTTTGTATTCATAGTATGCTATTCCACTTGGATTTGATCCTGGATCCGTCGCACTTGGCCAATAGAAACTGAACGAATTAGTTGAAGTGTATCCAACCACCGTACTACTTACGCTACTTGGTGGATTTGGATTGGTTCCATCATATCGATATGTGAATATTTGAGATGTTGTTGATATGTTACCACTATTATCTTGTGATTGGATTAATAAATAATAGTCGTTATCACTAAGGATACAATTGGAATTCGTTGTTCCAACTATATATTGTCTACTTGCTTCAGAAACATAAGCATAGCAATTATCATTTATTTGTTCTGATGGATTTAAATCATTGTTTGGTGTTAGTAATACATGGTACCCATTCACTCCACTTGCGCTTTGTCCTTCTGCAGCATTATCTGTCGATGAGTCCCATGTGAATTTTGGTGTTGGATAGTTATACCATTCATCTGTTATAAGATCTGCTTCTACCGTTGCATTGGTCGAATATCCTAAAGCAATATCACCACTATTCACAGGAGCTGTTGAATCTTCTACATACGCAAATACTGTTTGAGTGATTTTTGGCGGGCCTCCTGTTGGAGAGTCGCTTGGAGCTAGGTTAACCTTCCACTGTAAATAGCGGTATGCATTTGAGCCTATTGTGCTACCAGATACTGCTGTCCAATCTCCCCACGTGTTGTTGTCCATGCTTGTGCGGGTGAAGTAATTTATTGTCCCGCCATTTAGTATTTGAGTCACAGTAAATGGTGTAGCACCCCATGCGCCTATTGCCCCAAGGTCAATGACGGGGGACGTATAGGTGCCTGTTGATACATACCTATCATCTGACTCACTTCCTGACTGGTGAGTGGCTAGACCTTGATAGTAAAGACTGGCGACTTCGGAAGTTGAAAGAGCTCTATTGTAGATGCGAAGATCGGAGATAGTAGCAGATCTTCCATAACCCCCTGATGCAGATTGGTTACCTGCCTCATCCGCAAAATATAATGACGATGGGCTAATATCATTAGATCGGGAATTACTGATAGGAGTAGAATTGTTAACAGTTAAACTAGCCGTTAAACCATCCCAAAATGCAACAATGTGAAGCCACTCACCTTTGATAAAATTCTTTGAAAACATAACTGTGCTATTTCCATCAAAAGGGTGTAGCAAAAACATTTTTCCTTCATTGTAATATAAAGCAAAATATTCCCCTAGATAAATATTACTTCCAATAATCCCTTTTCTATTCGCCGAAGAATTAACGGAGTCTGAATCGAACTCTGGTTTCCACCAAAAACTAAGGGCTCCATAATCTTTGTTTACATTACTTCCATCAAAGTAAAAATTAGGCGTTGATCTAATTGAACTCGAAGCGTTTGATGTACCACTCCAACTATACCCATTCCCTAAACTCCCATCGGCATAGGTGGTGGCATAGCTTTTTGGCTCTAATTGAACACCATCGACATAAACAGTCTTGCCAGCCATCACCTGCACACCATAAAGTCCTGCCTGATTGGCAGTTGCTGTAGAATACGAAAGCCTCCACCAGCCACCTCCCATATCGGTATAGCTTGAGGGTGTTACTACCAATCCATTGAAAACAAGCTTCGCCACCGATGCCGAAACTGTCCCCCCAACATTGCCAGTAGTGCCATCATACACATAAGCAGATAGTGTGTGTGCTGAGGTATTTCCTGGATTGATAGATATAGTGTATTCATCCGCCATCGTCCCCGCATTTACAAGCTTTGCCGATTTTGAACCAAATTTATAATATGGAGCATTGGTGTTTTCAGTTGGTGTGAGGGTAGTGAAATCAGAGATTGTGCAATCGTATTGATTGGCGCCTGTATTATCGTGCCCCAAATACACGCTTGCTGGTTCACTGGCAAATGCGACCACACCAGTTGCCGATGCTCTTTGGGTACCATCAACGGCAAGTTTCAAGGCGCCACCAGCAGTGTATGCGACTTCCATATTGTATGTAGTACCTGCGTTTAGTGTTGGGCTAGACCAATCTGCGTTGACTGTTGTGCCACTGAATACTCCCGTAAGTCTCAAGACCGTTGCACTTTGATAATACAACTTCAGATAGTTGCTGGCATCGTAATAAGCATGGAATATAACAGGATTGGCAATGCCAAATTTGGCCGCGTCAGCAAAGTTGTGTCTCGGAGTAAACTTGAACTTTGCCACGCCACTTTGGATCTTAAGCTTTGCGCTTTGTACTTGGCTTAAAGTGTCCGCCCCATCCACCCGCAAACCAGAAATTTCGGTTGAATTGGATTGATTAGCTGGGGTAACGGTGAGAGAGACATCGGACAATCTGAAAGCATAAATATCATCTAGATATGCATTTAAAGTACTCCAAGGTGCAGAGATTAATAACTCATCTCCAAGGTCTATTTCTCGAGCTACTCTGTGTAATAGTCTCCAGTCAGTCGCCCCAAAATCATAATAGGTATTGGTTCCGGTTGCCTGATCGTACCATCTACCCCATTGCAAAAGCCATCGCATGCTTCCAGAAATAATTTTTGTCCAACTACCTAAAGCATAATATCCATAGCTGCCAAACCGCGTGGGAGCAACTCCACCACCTTGCCCTATACCTTGATTAATGTCGTATTTTATTGAGCTATTTCCAGAGTTATACTCATCAAAATTTTGAGAGGTTTGCCCTGTGACGACATTGTAGTTAGTCCACCCTGTCGGTATCCAAGGATCTCCTGACCCACTCTCAAATGATGGGTTATTAATCATGTTGGAATGCACCTCCACCTGATGCCAATAGCAGGTGCCACTACTAGCTGTATTAATAAGTTGCACTTGTTCACTTTCTGCCGCCGGAGATTCCCAAGTAAAGATATAAACATCCGGGTGTTCTCTTGTACTTGTCGTCGTACCATTTAAGTGGGATATTTCAGTTGTCCCATCTGCCCGAGTAATTTTGATCTGCGGGTTACAAGTGCCATCACTATGCCCCAACGCCCGTAGCACATAATCCCCGCCACTTGTTGCCGTAAAGGTGTGATAAATGCCCTCATTAGTACTATCAGAAGTATGTTTATAACCCCCGCTAAAGATTTTCTCCCCCGTTGCCAATGCTCCCACACTGGTTGGCGTGCCCACATCGGCAAAGCCGTCTGCAGTATATGTCCCATTCATCATAAACCCACCAGTATTGGTTGTTGAGGTATAAAGCAAATTAGAAGCATGCGGGTGGCTCCAAGCATTACCAGTCCCAGATGTTAAAGTCCCAGTTGAAGCATTGGTTGGTAAAGCAAAAACCACATCCCAGCTTCCTGTAATAAGCGTTGGGTCTTTACCTGTTCCTGAATTGTATATTTGATTAATCTCATCGCCATTGCCAGCATCAATTCCATGACTACCATCATAAAGCACCCGTCTAAAAACAGTTAGACCTTCAATTATTCCATTAGCCGCCCTATCAACGCCGTTCGTGCCGATATAAATCGTTGAGGCAGGAGATTCTACTGTTGGTTGAGAAGTGATTCCGAATGTATGATTATCATTGATGGAAATTGAGGCATAATTAGTTCCGTCCAATGAGTTGCTTGTATCCCAACGAGCGACTAAATTGTATGTTGTCCCAGCAGTAATTGTTGAAGAAGCAGTCATTGTCTGCCCACCAATCTTGAGTTCAAATCGACTATTGGTATAGTCATAGGCAAAATAATGATTACTACTCAAATACCAAAGATAAAAAAGTCCTGAAGCAGAGCTTGAGGCGCTATATTCTGGTGTCCACCAAAGAACTACCGATCCCTGAGTCGTATCAAAATTTGAATAAAAATTGCCAGTTATTTGAGTCCCATTAGTTATAGACAAAATGTCTTCTTCCTGCACCAACACGCCTGCAGCAAACGGCCCTTCTGAGTTTCTTTTTGCCATATTGGGAGTGAAAGTTGCAAGGTCTGATGAAAAATTGAAGTAATTTCTACCCCAGTTAGTATCAACAGTACTGTGCTCAAAGCTTGGGTTGGTGATAACATTGGTTGTGCCCTCTTCGATAAATACTCCCTTTTTGGATGCGGTGCTCCCACTTAACACATTACCTGTATCCGAAGTGGTAGCATCTACCCCAACTAGCCCAGACACATATTTTGCCCCATAAATCGTTCCATGATTGCCATTGCCCGAGCTATCAATCGCCTTCCCGCTATTTCTTGGATCATCGCCGTTTTCATCAAAATGTAAAAGGAGCTTGGTATGTTCATCTGGTTCAAATGGGGTGGTTTGGGGGGTGAAGTTGGATGTGTAACGAGCAATGTTGCTGATTCGGACTTCGTCGATTAACCCATTCCAAAAATAATTGCCATTCTGAGCGCCCAAATAAAGATTTCCAGTATTAGTGGCTGAACCCGCGGAAGATAGTGAAAGAGGAGTACCATCTAAATTACCATTTAAATATAATGCTAAATTTGCATCTCTATCAAAAACCACAGCAAAGTGATACCAAGTGTTCGTAGAAACTGTAGTAGAACTCACAACCTGCACAGAATTAAGGGCTGCATATAACTTCCCACCATAGTAAAAAACTACATATTCAATTCCAGAAGACTGTCTTTTTGAAACTATGACTCGGTAACCATTGATGGCCCGAAGGTAAAAATATCCTTCAATGGTAAAATCAGTACTATCCCCAAAGTCAAAGGTCGAACTATTCCCTAAATCAACATAATCATTCACCCCATCAAAACTTAATGCGCTTTTCCCTCCTGAATACCTTATCGCCCCTGTCTGAGTGACGGGCGTTTCTCCATCCACGCATTTGGTGGTGTCATTAAACGGACAAACAAGGGTGGCGTCGGCGTCGCCAATACTGTAGCCGTTATCGCCATAGTTTGGATCTGTGGCACTGCTATTGCCGTAGTATATGTAGTAGTGATTTGAAGATGAATTGTCTGCAAGATCTGCCTGAAGCGGAAATGCGATGGTAGTGTTTGTCGAGTCTGCGCAATTTGCAAAATCTCCAGGCACATAATAGCTTCTTGACAGCTCTGTGTGGGAGCCTGATGTTTGGCTATAGACAACTCTCAAATCTTCACAATTTGACTTAAGCTTTGTGGCATCAAAAAGCTCTTTTGTGTTGAGGTTAATTTCATATGGAGTGTTTGCTGTGATTGTGCCACCCGAGATATTTTTTACCGTAAGTTGTTTTTTATAAAGATAGCTTTCGTTCCACCAATTATTTGAATCCTGACTTAAACTTATTTCCTCTGCGCTTACCGTTACACTGCCTAACCCATTATCATAGCCACTTGAATTAAAATCTATATTAGCTGGAAAAGTTAAAGTGCTTTCAGTTAGCGCAAATACATAGCGGAAAGAAATTCCAACACAAAAAAATGCCACTAAAATAACACAAACAGATTTTATAATCTGTCGAAATTTTAAGTATTTTTGGCAAACAAAATAACGGCAGAAAAGAGTCATAAGATATACATGACATACATAATGTATAAGTTAAATCTATCATATTCAAACACCAGAATATATCTATCAGAAATCACAATTTTTTTGCAAAGAGTATTCACATAAGACGCCACAAACCTTATATAAAAAACCTCTAATTAATCGACCTTTTACTACAGAAGCCTATAGCGTTTTTTTGTGGAATAAATAGTATATAACTACAGGATATTGTTTATAACTGATATATTTCTCAACCAACATTAATCCGAAAAACTAAATTTATCCACAAATAAAAATCCTTTAGTAAGAGGAAATAAAATATGACAAAACGAAAAAAGAGTGAAATAACTAGTTAAAAAATGTTATCAACAAGATAAACGAAAAATAAAGCACAAATAAAAAGATTTTAAGCAGTTATTAACTTATCTACCTTCCCTACTAAAACTACTACTGTTTTATATATTTAAAATAATATACTGCAATGCGTGTGGATAAATTTTTGTGAAGAACTTACGAATGATTAATATTAA
>CAZFZJ010000017.1:3633-6733 GCA_964523665.1 uncultured Candidatus Saccharibacteria bacterium | reverse complement strand
ATAAAGATTTATTTTCTTTTAATTCCTGTGTAATCTTTTCTACACCATGTAATACAGTTGTATGATCTCTTCCACCTAATAATTCTCCTATTGCTTGATAACCAAGCTTACTTGTCTCCCGTAGATAATACATACAAACTTGCCTTGGTTTTACCATCGTCTTTAATCTTCGATTACCTTTTATATCTTTCATGCTTACTCCGTAATACTTAGCAACTTCTCTAATTATTATTGTGGGAGTAATTCTACTTGCTTGTGTTTTTTCGATTTGCCCAATAATTGATTGCGTTAAATCGATTGTTAGCTCTTTGCCGAGGCTCCGCGAGATGGTGACGGTTTGTAAGAGTTTCGCTTCAAGTTCACGAATGTTGGTTTTAATTGCTTCTGCGATATATTCCAAAACATCTCGCGGAGCATTAAGCCCTAATTCTTCGTTTCGTTCTCTTAATATTGCAAGTCTTGTTTCTAAATCTGGCGATTGAATATCCGCAATCATTCCACTAGCAAATCTTGATGATAATCTTTCTTCTAAGGTATTTATTTCATGAGGAGGTCTATCTGAAGTTAAAATAATTTGCTTTTGATCCATGAATAAGGAATTAAAAGTGTGAAAAAATTCTTCCTGAGTTGCTTCTTTCCCTGCTATAGAGTGAATGTCATCGATAATTAACACATCCACATTCCTGTATTTATTTTTTAAATCAGTTCGAGTAAAACCTCCCGTCGTTGTCTTTCCTTTTCTTAGTGCCTCAACTACTTCATTTAAAAATTGTTCACCTGTTGAATATAAAACTTTTTTATTTGGATGTTTTCGCAAAACTTCGTGCCCGATTGCTTGTACTAAATGTGTTTTACCCATGCCAACTCCTGAATATAAAAAGAATGGATTATAAATTTTACCAGGATTATCACCAATTGCAGTTGACACTGCATATGCTAAACGATTATTATTCCCTACTATAAATCTTTTAAATGTGTATTGATCATTTAATCCGACTGATTTTGCTTTTGATAAAGCTGTAAATTCATCATTCCTTGAAGAAAAAAGAGGACCTAAATCATCTTGCCTAAACTGACGCGACTCAGTTTTTTTAACAGAAAACATTAAACGATAATCAGTTCCCATGTATTTTTTTATAATGTCTTTGATATGCCCATACATTCTTTCTTCAATAAAATTTCGTTGGTATTCGCTAATGCAACTTATCTCGACGATTTTTTCCATCTCATCAACGCGCTCAATTGAGGCTCCAGGAATGTGAGCTTTGAAGTAAGCAGGATTCGAAACTATTTCAAGTTCACCTTTTACTGATTTCCATAAATCATGAGGATCAATATCCATAAGTCTATATTTCATTTTATACATTGATTATCCACAGTCAATAAAAAGTTTTCCACATTATTAAAAAGTATCTAAAACTGGTACTAAAATCATTGACGCGAGTATAAAAAAAGAAGTATAGTTTTTATAACTAAAGTATTAATTAGTTCCTGCTATGTATTCGAAAACTTTAATCAAATTAATTGACTCTGCTATCTTCCCTGCCGTGTTTATTATCGCTGCAAAGGTAATTGGTATTGCTATTCTCTCAAAATATTTTGACGCTTCATATCAAATAGAAGGCATGAAATTAGTATTTCAAGATGCGCAGTCTTTCATGGTTGTAAATTCTTATTCTTCTTTAATTATGTTTTGTGCTGTAGTTGCCGGTTTGGTTTGGGTTGCTTTTAAAGCTCATGTACTTCATGATACTCATGTCAAACCAGCATTGTCTGCAAAAATGTTAGAGATGAATATGGTTCATATGATTCAAAAAACAGACATTATTTATAGTGAAGTTTTTGTTTGGCTCTCATACGCATGGCTCGTAACTTTAATAATGGGTGGGTATGCACTTTACGGTTTAGGATATTGGTCGGTTTTTTATATTGCACTTGGAGTGACTGTTTTTGTAACAGCAATTTTGTCAATTGATATAGAAAGAGAAATTCATGCGAATTCAAAAGAAAAGATTGATTATAACAGTAGTGACAATGATGTTGAAATTTCGGTTGGTAATAAAAGATTGTTAAAAATTACAGAGTTAACGAAGGAGTTTGAATAATATGAATCATGTACTAAAAAATACATTATTGGTTTTTGTCTTAACGGGTCTTTTTGCTCTGCCTTTTGCCGGTTTTGGGATGATTTCATATCAACCTGATGGCTCATCGGTTTTAGGTGTAAAAGATGAAACAGTTTTTGTTCCAAAGCAAAGGGTTGTGAATAGTAAGTCGGCTGAGTCTTCAACGTTTGAATATAAAGTAGTACAGCAAATTGATTTAAAACTTTCACTTAGTGGCGATACATATCAAAAATTCTATGATGTGATTCCTGAAGAATATGTTGATTCAGGTTATACCTATTTGGTGGTCTTCTCGAATGCGTATAAAGAAAAAGGGTTGGATGCGAAAATCGAACTCAATCAACTAAAAGCAGATTTGGTAGTAACTGTACCTGAGGAATATCCAAAGGAAGTTGTTCCCGTCTCTATTTTAATACTCAGATAAAAAATCTTGTATTCCTTTTTGAATTTTATATACAGGACAATTTTTTTCGTGAGCTCCTGGAATATAATTTGTGCTCATTAAAAATTCTTTTACAATTTCATCTCCCACGAATTTAAAATGTTGTTTGAATAATTTTATCCATTCATTTAAATCCAATTTACTGTGTTTACCTAACCAATTTTTACAGCCTGTCTGTTGAGTTTTTATAAAAGGTTAATTAGCTATTAACATTTTTTGCTTCGGGGCTTTTTCTGCTAATATGTGGGATTCGAGGAATAATGGCAGACATAATTGTTGCGATAATTCCTATGAAATGATATCCGAAACCAAAAGTCATTCCGATGGCTCCTGCAAACCAGATGCTAGCTGCGGTGGTTAAATTTTTAACATTTGATCCTTCTTTGATAATTAATCCTGCTCCTAGAAATCCGATACCGCTAACTCCTTGTGCTGCGATTCTGGATTGAGAGGTTGGGTCAACTCTCATTGATAAAAAAGTGAATAACATTGAACCAAGAATTACTAATGTATGAGTACTGATCCCAGCATC
>CAZFZJ010000017.1:0-3613 GCA_964523665.1 uncultured Candidatus Saccharibacteria bacterium | reverse complement strand
CATCTTTTCCTCTTGATTCTCTTTCTGCTCCGATGATATAACCTGATAATAATGCTAGCGCGACATTTATTAGAAATTCGAACTCATATTCTGATAAGAGAGGTTGCATAATTTAATTTAAAATTGACTACTAATGGGTGATTTTATATATCTTCAATAATTAAAGCAAGTGGTTCTTGGTGTTGTGCTATCGAAAAAATTTGAACTGTTTTTGAGTTAAAGGTTATATGATGCGAATAACTTGTCTGACTTATCTAGGATCTTTGAAATTTGTTAACATTCTCGCTAGATCTTTAGTTATGAAGCAAATTTGGTAGTAAGTTTTTATGAATCATATTTTATCTATCTGCTTATGAGTTGATGTGCGATGGGTCAATCGCTCATTAATTAAGTTATATAAATTTCGAAAATCATACTTTTTTAATATTATTGAAGAGATTTGAATCGGCGAGTTAAAATAATTTTTGCTCAAATTCATGAATATTTTCTTAAAAGTATTTTGCTTTGAGATTATTTCATCAGCGTTGTTGACTTCGATTGTTAGTATTGTTTGTCCAAATATTTCGTTCATAGCCACATTAGTAATGGTTTCCCATTTGATTAAGCCGGCACACACAAAACTTGAGTTGTCTATAATCCCCTCATTGTTTATTACTAAGCCTGGTCTTTTGTCAAAAAATTTTTCAATGGCATAAATGCCACAAAAGCCAAAGAATATAATTCCAATAGTAGACGAAATTTTCAAATACAGAGTATTAAATGTACTTTTAGTTTCGGCCGTTTGGATTGACCAAAAACATGCAATGATAAATCCTATTGCGCCAAAAAACAATAGCGCAAGTTTCTTTTTACTTAGTTGAATTATGATCTCTTTCACGATAATTTTTATAAATAAAATTGAACTTCAAGAAATAATATGTGAACAAAAGTTTAGAGACTACAACCATGAAATTTTAAAAAATATTTTTCATAGTTTTTTGGAATATTCTATTATCAGAAATGATTGTATCACTTTTTAATCAGCAGAACGATAGAGATTTTCCTTTCAACTGGTAAAAAGAAGTACTTACTCAAAGAGAAAATTTATTTCTAAACGATATCGAATTTTATTATTGCTATAGATAAATGAAATGAGAAACCTACGACAGGACAGGTTTAGGAACTTTTGAAGAGTATTCTTCATGATTTATACTTTGATTTAAAAATCAAAAAGTTTTAATATTTGACCTTAAATTTGGTTGATAAGTCTTATGTGGACAAACGAAATATATTTCCTAACTGGGGGTGTGTATTTGAAAAAATCCGAACTGATTTTGCGCGCGATTGGCTGGGCGGGCGGAATTCCCCCCAGACCCCCCTTCCGCCCGCTCGCAGAAGCGACCCTTTAAGGACTCTGACGATTTCAAGTTTTTCGTTCCGCTTCTAGCGGAACTATGGGCTTCGCCCAGTTTGGCGGCAAATTCTTTTTCAAATTTTAATTCCTAATTCCGTCAATTTATTCTCAATCCATTTTTCCGCTTCCGATTCGTCTTTTTCAATTGCTATTTCCACGCCTCGTTTGGCGATTTCAAGCAGGGATTTGGAGAGTTTCCTATCGTTAAACGATTTTTCAATCAATTCTTTGATTTCTTTTTGTTTATCTTCTTTCAAAATAGGAATTAGGGTTGCTTTCACTTGATCAGGTCTCCAGTGATTGATGATTGATCCGCCGGCGTCGCGCTCAATTTGTTTTTGTACAATTACGGAATTTAAAACAAGCGCTAAATACTCTGGCAATACCTGCTCGCTGATTATTTTTAATCTCAGAATCTGCCAGAAACAATCATCTTTTGCGGATCTTCATTCAAATAATAAGCTATGCCGGGCGTTGCATCCTTTGAAAGCAAAATTTCACCTTTCTTTGGCTGATGTGATTTTAGTTCCTCGTACAATTCCTCGGATATAAACTGTTGATTATTGGTAGAAAGCTCAAATTTCGAAAGATTGCTCACTCGAACAAAATGGACTCCGTCTTCTTGATATGCTTCACTTCCCGGCTCAATGCTTTTTTTGATCTTCACCAAATTTCCCAACTCATCAAATCCGCTTTTGCATTTTTTCACCGCTTCAACAATTTCCTCATATTTTGGTTGAAAATACTCCGCGTCAATTCTCTCTGCTTTCTGCGTGTCGGAAAAGTTTTTAACAAAAGCCAATTCGTGCTTTGGTTTCCAGTCCAAAAGCCCAAGTTCGGAAAGGAGGAGTTGCTCGGCTTGGGAGTAGATGTTTTTAGATTTTTCGATTATTTCTTGTGATTTTTCAACTAAACCTTGAATTGATTTTTGAAAATTATCGCTAAATACAGGAATAAAAATATCTTTGAAATTTTCTTGACTAATTAAACTTCTAGCTGTTCCTTTAAAAACTCTTTTAAAATAAATTTGTCCAATTTTAGTATTGAAAAATACAGAGCAAAAAAACGGATTTATTTCTTTGATTTCTAGCCTTAAAACATTATCACTAATTGCATTTTCAGTATAATCTTTTGTAATAATTGAACTATTTCCAACTCCTTCTCCAACTCTCACAAAAAGCATTTCTCCTTCCTTTGTGGGTTTTAAATTATTTAAATTATCAGTCCTGCTCATCCCTGAATCGTCAATCAAAACTGGTCTTATATTTTGCGTCCTTATGAACTTATATTTACCATTTTCTTTTTGAGGCAAATTTTTTCCTGATGATATTTTTTTAATCTTGTTAAAAAATAATACTCCATTTTTAGATTTAATCTTTTTGTGAATATCTAAACAAATCGGATGATAATACTCCGCATCAATTCTAAAATCAGAATTTTCTTTTACCGTTTTATAATTCACTACTGAATATTGCATAGCTTATTTCCAAAAAGATAAATGCTCTGATTTTGCCCATTCAATAAACTTTTCTGCAATACCATCGGGTAATTCGCCGTCGTGGTTGTGCAAGTCGTGATCAATAATCAAGTGTCCGTTTTTATCCAGTTTCGGCTGATTGTTACCGTTCTTTACGTATACATACTCGCCAGAATTGTCTTTGCCGGGCTTTTCTGATACCGCAAAGAAAATTGGGTAATCATCAACTTTTGGACAAAGCGGGCCGACCATTGGGTCATCATTCCATTTCTGCAAAAATAATACGCTAGTTTTTGTTCCGGTATGTGGTTTGAAAGTATTTACATGAAGCCCTACAACGGCAAGGATTCTGCCTTTTTCGGCAATATACTCGCGAATGGCTTTATCCGATGTGTTATTGAACCTGCCTTGCGGTAAAACAATTGCCATTCTGCCGCCCGGCTTCAAAAAATTTAAGTTTCTTTCAATAAACAAAATATCGCGTCCAACTTTTGATTTGGGTTTGTTTTTCTCGTTGTAGCCCAGATCGTATTTGTGGATAATGCGAGATTCTTTGATATCTCCGGCAAACGGCGGATTGGCCATCAAAACATCAAAATTAAATTCTTTGTAAGAGTTTGGGTCTTTACGTAAGGCTTCAAGGCGTTTTAATCCTGCGCCGTATACCTCCAGCCAATCGCGATTTTGGATAGATTCATTCCAGCGTTCATAATACAAGTTGTTTAGGTGTAAAACATTAGTGT
>CAZFZJ010000016.1:14138-17377 GCA_964523665.1 uncultured Candidatus Saccharibacteria bacterium | reverse complement strand
AATTAATAACTATCTAGATTATACATCAAAATCACTTTAATTTTGAGAAGTCTAGCGGATTATCTTGCTTATATTCAAGACCAAGCTTAATTGCGGTCTCTGCACGTTCTAGTTCACGCCCAATATAAACAGCATTACCTAGAACTGAAAGACTCAAATCACGTTCAATCAAAAAACTTAGTTGTTGTGCCGCAAGAGGTAACATCCCATCAATACTCCACGAAGTTAATTCGGTATTACCATCAGGGGAGATCAGTTTTACATTAATCTGAGTTTTATCTGTTGTAACGATGTAATTACCCCTTGGATCCCATTCACAGTAGTAGCCTTTATAATTCTGTTCTAATAATTTATTTATATCTGCAAAGTTATGCTCATACACATGAGCCATATTCGATATAGTTATAAGAGGACCCGCTTGAACGTCAAGTTTTTCAGCAATATTGAATTGGAGCTTTCTAAGGGCAAAAGCATTTAGTGGCCAAGCATTGTACATATCATTACTTCTAAAGTAGGCTGTTAAATTTAATCTACCTTGATAAATTTGGCATTGGATCAAAAATAAGCAAGGAATTTTTTTGGGAGGTCGTTGAGGAAAAACATCTGTGAAAGTATTACCTAATAATGCAATCGCACCTTTATCATATTGAAACCCCTGGAGTTTACGAATAATTGCTATCTCAACTTGATTAATTCCACCGAACTCAAAATATTTCTTAAATCGATCAATATTTAACCAGGGGTAAATTTTTTTAAGCTCTAAAATTTCATCCGAGGCGTAATTATAGAGCCTTTCTCCATAGGTATAGTCTTCGGTATGTTTGTCGTGATCAAAAAACCCTTTATAGTATGAATCTAAATCATTCCGTTTGAAAGGCATATACTCTGGAATTACGGGATCGTATGGATCTTCATCTGTAATAACAACCGATAAATTTAACAGTTCTTTCATTTTGGTCGAATCAGACGAAGCATTATTCATAGGAGGTTTAGATTCAATTCCAAAAAGTTCAATATGCTTTAAAACAGTAAGGTAGGCGTCCGAAATTGTCGGTCTCCGAATTTTTATAAGGTCAATTTCCGAAGGGAATGAAGATATCTGTGTTTTTGGAGGATCAGGATACCTGGTTGGCCTCATCCATCCCCCAGAAGCATCATTCCGAATTACAAATTCTTTCATTTTCACAATATTTTGAGCACCACGGTGATCATGTAATTTAACCTTTTGCCTAAATAGATCTATCGCTTCTTTTGGGATCTCGACTTCTATAACTCCTGATTCAACTCCAATAATATTATGCCTCTCATCTATTCCATTTTCCATTAGAGCAACCAAAGCATCGCCACTTTGCATTAAATCATTCCCAACAAGGTAAATATCTGTAATTACCGGGTTCGCAAAAATATTTCTAAGAAAATAATTTATTCCCTTTTTGGTATATAACTGGCCTATAATATAGTAGGAGTCAGAATCTGTGAGTTTTTGTATCGTTTCTTTAGGTGTCCACAAGGTTACAATTACATTTGCAGATTTTTTATTTGAAATAATGAGTCGATCTTTAAAATAGATTGGCCAAGTATTTTCCATTTAATGATAGAATAATCTATATGATGAAGTATATCAATCTATCTCAAACTACAAAAATTCCCCAATTAGGTTATGGGACATATAAATTAAAGGGAGCAGATTGTGCAACCGCCGTTGAAACAGCTCTTCGAATGGGGTACAGACACATAGATACTGCTACGAGATATGAAAATCATCAATTTGTTGGTCAAGGAATAAAAAATTCAGGTATAGATCGCAAAAAATTATTTATTACTTCTAAACTCTGGAGAGAAAGCCTTCATTACGAAGACGCCAAAAAAGCCTGTAAGGTAACGCTTGAGGAATTAGGTTTAGATTATTTAGATTTATATCTTATTCACTATCCTAATAGAGAGGTCCCGATTGCTGAAACAATTAAAGCCTTAAATGAACTAAAACAAGATGGATTAATTCGCGAATATGGAGTATCAAATTTCACGGTTCATCATGTTCAAGATGCTCTTGAGGTAACTGGGCAACAAATAGTAAATAATCAAGTCGAAATTCATCCATCACTTTATCAAGAAGATTTAATTCAATTCTGTAAGTTTAATAATATTTCAGTGACAGCTTACTCTCCACTTGCACAAGGAGAAGACCTTGGATTATCAGAAGTAATTGAAGTCGCAAATAAACATAAGATATCAAGAGCACAAGTAATTTTAGCCTGGATTTTATCAAAAGGTATCATTTGTATCCCTAAAGGTACTAACGAAGAGCAAATGCGAGATAATATGGCAGCTATTGATATTCAATTAGAAGAATCAGACATTAACCTACTTGATCATGTTAATCGAAAATTTAGGTTGATAAACCCTGAGTATGCGGATTTTGATTACTAGATTTTTTTAATGCCAAATAAAAATTATCTGAATTGGCTTTTCCGTCCGATCTATAAAGATCCACCAGTTTGCAGTTTTGCAATTGTGGGATAAATTTTTCGATCTCTTCTTGCTCAAATAGATGACAGTATCTTTCTAAATTTGGCTTATTATTCCATCCTAAAAAATGATCTCCTTTTTCAAAAAATGGAAGTAATGATTTTGCTTCTAAACTTAAATCATCCACAGGCTTAAAACTTTTCTTCTTATATCCACTCCACAATGTAATGATTAATAAACCATTCCAATCTAATTTCTCAATTAAATTATTAATAAACTCTATTCTAAAATCCTGCGAGGGGAGGTGATGCAAAAATCCAAATGAAACAATTACATCAAATTTCTTATTTAATAACGGTTGCTTGAGTAAATCTAAATAATCAAACTTAAAATTTTCTCCCAGATTAAGTTCACGTGCTTTTCGAAGAAGAAATTCGGAATTGTCTAAACCCAAATATGCTAAGACTGGAAAATTTCTTTCTTGTAGATAACAGGCAAATCGCCCATTTCCACATGCAAGATCTAGATATGATAATGCCTTTTCTTCATACTGATTTTTTATTATATCCCCAACCCTTTTCCAACCATTCCAAGGGTATTGCCTTGTGGTATCGAAATCTTTCTCCACTTGATTATAGAAGTAAGTATTTAGATTTATTAATTTATCGATGATCTTCTTTTTCATCTATCTGTATTATAAGCTTTATCTTATGAAAACAATATTAAATGAATTATTGGCTGTCCTTTTATTGTAAGCTAAATAACAGGGA
>CAZFZJ010000016.1:0-14127 GCA_964523665.1 uncultured Candidatus Saccharibacteria bacterium | reverse complement strand
TTATCTTGTCAGAAACTAAATGCAAAGATTGGTTGTTAAATCGATTCTAAAATAGAAATTCCTATATAATATAAGGTTGTGGAAAATATTAAGGGAAAAATAATCGAAATATTAAGCAAAAGGCCTCTAGCGGAACCTGAAATCCAGAGGATTTTTAGGGATTATACAAATGGGGCAAAAATGTATAAGAGGAGCGATATCAACATTGAGGCTTCGAAACCGGAATATTCATTATCCGGTAAAGAAAGAGAAATATTGCTTCAAAATCTTCAAACTAAAAAAGTGAGAACAATATCTGGCGTAACTCCCGTTACTGTGCTAACAAAACCATTTCCATGTCCAGGAGCGTGCATTTTTTGCCCAAATGATGTAAGAATGCCAAAAAGTTATTTATCCGATGAACCAGGTGCACAAAGGGCAACAAAAAATAAATTTGATCCTTATGCTCAAACATTCAATAGATTAATTGCATATAAAGCGATCGGACATCCAACAGATAAAATTGAGTTGATTATATTAGGCGGAACGTGGTCTTCGTATCCTGAGGATTATCAGATTTGGTTTGTGAAAAGATGTTTTGATGCGATGAATAATTTTAGTAACAATACCGAATTAGCAAGTGTAGAGTTAGAAACTGAACAACCATTTGACGAGAATTCCCTTCATGAGATTTCTGGCGAGAAGATTGAGAAAACATATAATCAAGTTGTTTCAATGGCTCTACTTCCGAAGAAGATAAGAGCTCAAAAAGAAAAGGCATCATGGGAAGAGCTGTTTGCAGTTCAAAAAATGAATGAGTCGGCACAATCCAGATGTATCGGGTTAGTTCTAGAAACTCGTCCTGATGAAATTACTGAAGAAGAAGCAATTAGAATACGTAAGCTTGGAGCAACAAAAGTTCAAATAGGATTTCAAAGTTTAAATGACAATGTTTTGAATTTAAATAAACGTGGACATGGAGTTGATACAACGCGCAATGCAGTAAAAATCTTACGACGGGCAGGTTTTAAAATTCATGCACACTGGATGCCTAATTTATATGGTTCATCCCCTGAGGCAGACGTAGAAGATTACAAAAAAATGTTTTCAGATGGAGATTTTATGCCAGATGAATTAAAGGTCTACCCTTGTTCATTAATTGCTAGTGCTGAACTTATGCAATATTACAAGAAAGGATTATGGAGACCTTATACTGATGAAGAATTAATCTTTGTTTTAAAAAATATTTATAAGTTGACTCCTCCATATTGTCGAATAACAAGAATGATAAGGGATATTGGCTCACATGATATTGTAACGGGTAATAAGAGAACTAATTTTAGAGAGATTATTGAAAAAAAGCTTGCTGATGAAGGGGCGAAACTTTTTGAGATTAGATCTAGAGAAATTCGCGATCAAAAAGTTTCGCGAGATCAGCTTAAACTTGATATTTATAGATATAAAACATCCGTTTCAGAAGAACTGTTTATGCAGTATGTTACAACGGATAATAAAATAGCAGGATTTTTAAGGCTTTCACTCCCTTTTGATCGCAGCACACATTTTATAAGCGAACTAAAGGGGGCTGCAATCATAAGAGAAATTCATGTTTACGGGCCTAGCATTGAAATCGGAGAAAAAAAGAAAGGTAAACCACAGCATTTAGGACTTGGAAAATCATTAATCGCAAAGGCGAAAAAAATCGCAAAGGAGAATAAATTCGACAAATTAGCAGTTATCTCATCCATAGGTACCCGCGAATACTATGCTAAAAATGGATTTAAAATCGATGGCATTTATCAGAGCCAAGATATATAATTTCAGCAATGCCAGTAAATACAATTGCACCAGAATCATATATAGTATCATCCCCAGTCACAAGGAATTTTGAAGGTCATGAGATGGAGGGGCCGTTCGTCAATACCATTGGAAATCCAATGAGTCAGGACGATCTTCCAATTACTGATACTCAAGAATTAAAACCTGCAAAGGTTGATCAAAGATCAACATTCATTCACATGATCAAATATCAAGCAGAATTAGCTAAAATGGAATTAGTTAGAATCGCAGCAGAACAACGCGCAATTCTTGCAGATCCTACAATAGATGGGAATGAGAGAGAAAGAAGGATCAACGAATTAATACCTAGAAGAAATCATTATAAAGCGGTGGCAACAGCAGAAGAACCTTATTTAACAGCGCTTGGCTTACCTCCAGAACTAATAGATCGACCTGAACTAATGAAAATTGATGTTCAATACTTACGATATAAAAGACTAAAGATAGAAGGTGTAGATTACGAAATTATATATCCTGAACGATTTATGTATGCTTCAATAGACGACGAAATAATCGAACAACTTAGATTTGCCTCTGAAACATACAATACTTACTTTAAAGACCGTATTCCCAATGATCCATTGATAAAAGTTATCATTCTGAACCCAAAAGTGTGTAGAAGAGCGTTTGCGATAGAAAATACAATCTATCTACCAGAAGGTCATATGGAAAGAAAGATGCTCACTGCCCATGAAGCAAAACACGCATTAGCATATCTCGCTTTTGGTGCTATGCCTTTAGCAGAACATTTTGTAGAGGGTATAACAACAATAACAGATCTTGATCGATTTCCTAACTGGAAACGCTCGGATCTTTCTAATTACCCTGGATCAGCAGAGGTCCGATTCCTGCTTCCCAAACTGTTATCAGGTGCGGTTCAAATTCCATATTCTCATACAGGACTTATAAAACTTGCAAGGTCAAATGGATTCCCAGAAAGTGGTTTTGAAGATAGAGAGTACCTATATAGATTTGGTCAAAGGTTTGCCCTCGCGGTAATCGAATATTTACAAACTTTTAGAGGAATGTCTAAACAAGAAGCAATACAAAAATATTTCGATATGTATGCTATAGCCTGTAGACGCAACCTTTATTCCTCTCAACAAGCCGATCCCCTCAATCCTAATAGGGGAAAACAACTAGTAAAGGATGGGCAATTAATCGAGGGCGTATCACAAGATGATATAACTAAACAAGCTTTATTACACGCTGGAATCGACCCAAATGACCCTAATTTCCAGATAATTTTTATAAATTATTTAGCAGACTTGTCACAACCACGATTAAGACCACACTAGTTAAAAGTTATTTTCTGAATATCAATTCTATTTTCTTTTAAAATATCAATCCCAACTTTATCCGTATGTTCTGAAAGGTAACAGATTTCCTTAATCCCTGCCTGAATGATACTTTTAGAACATATATAACAAGGCGTGTTTGTCAGAAATAAAATCATCCCATCTGATTTAATTCCATATTTAGCGCATTTCGCAATTAAATTTTGTTCAGCATGAATAGAGCAAACTTTTTGAAAATCCCTACCTTTTAAATTCTCCAGCTCTCGAATACAAATCTTCTTACCCTTTGCATCACATGTTTGGCAATATATTTCTCCTGGTAATGTTTCATTCCAGGTTTTGAGATATAACAAATCTCCTTTAGTTTTTAATTCAGGTTCGATTTTCTGAATCTTTTTGATCTTTTCCAGAGCCAATCCACAATCAGCGATATCCGTAACTCCTACACATCCTATCTTGTAATTGCATGTAGATTTATCAGCAACGAAAGCTGCTTTCTTTATAAAGTCGGTTTTTAGATCATTACTAAGAAACATATTTTAGATTCTCTCTTAGTTTATTGGCCGTATCAACGGGGGCTTCTGTGATTTCTTCGTAACTAAATTTTATTAGTTCAGTAGTATAAGGTATTAAATGCGCATGAGCATGGTTGACTGTCTTCCCAGCTTTAAAACCTTTAGGTGTTCTAAACAATACCCAGATATCTGCAAGGCCATATGTCTGCATGAGGAGTTTGATACCGATATCCGAAAGTTTGTAAAAGGCGCTCCATTCGGTCGAATTGATCTCCCAAAACGATTCAAAATGCCTTCTAGGGAGAATCAATAGGTGTCCAACTTTGTAAGGAAATAAATTTGTTGTTAATACCAACCCATCAATTTCTTTAATTATGTATTTATCTTTGAGGTCGCAAAAAACGCATTTGCCAGTATTGTTCCATATCTTATCGTAATCACCAGTTACACGTGCATTAAAATTTGAATAATCGGCAGTCATAAAAATTAATCTTTAAGGGAATTCCATTTTTCTGCCTCATCTAAAACCTCCTTAAAAACTTGCCTAACTCGGATGCCTGCAGCTTTTCGAATTAGTTTACTCGATGAAATTCCACTTGATTGCGGTGGTGCTGTAACTATTTTTCCTCCCCACTTTTTAATCATATCATTCAAATTTGATTTAGAGATATCGTTCCATTCCTCTTGTACAGTAAAAAAAATATCTGGTTTAGTAATTTCAACAATCGGCTCAACAGAATCACTTTCAAAAATGTAAATATAATCAACACAATTAAAAAAAGACATTAACTCTGCTCGAGATTTTTCGTTTATAATTGGCCTCCCACGCCCTTTTTGCTTTCTTATAATATGATCTGAGGGAATACATAATAATAAAATATCTCCAAGATCTTTTGCTTTAGAAAAAAATCTAACATGACCAGCATGAACCAAATCACAAGAACCGCTTGTCAAAACAATTTTATCCCCTAACCTTTTATGTTTTTCGATTGTAGTAATGAGAGTTTTTTTATTCAGGAGTTTTTTTATAAATTTATTTCCAAATAGGCCAAGCCTTTCTAAATGATTCCCAAAATAGATTGAGTCATCGCGGACATCCGTTTTTAATCCTGAGAATTTATTTCTTTTCCAATTACCCTTAGTTAAATCTATTTTCACCTTCCCAAAAAAATATTCGACTATTTCTTTAATCTTTAGATCTGCTACGCGCTCAACAATATCTGAGGAGGAAATAAACGGAAGTGATGGTTTAACTTTTATTATTTTCCCACCGTATTTTTTAAGGATCTTTTCTTCTTCTGGCTTTCTTAAATGACTCTTCCAATCAAGTGTAAGTGTATAAAAAATTTTTGGCTTAAGTTTTTTCAATACGGATGATAAATTTCGATCGTCTACAACAACTACATAATCTACAAAATCAAAATATGATAGCAATTCAGAACGGTTTTTCTGATGGATTAAAGGAAATCCCTTCCCTCGAAGATCTTGTTTACAACGGTTACTTGAAACTCCAACTACCAAAATGTCACCAAATTCTTTAGCTTGAGCCAAAAACGTAGCATGCCCACTGTGTAATAAATCAAAAGTACCATATGTAAAAACAATCTTTTTGTTGGCCAAAAGAGCTTCTTCTCGGAGTTTAGCTAGTTCTGATACTTTCTTGATAAACCCACTTCGGGTGTTTATTGTCTGGTCGGTAGATCCCATTGAAAGAATTATAGCAAAGGCGAGAATATATAAAGGATTGTAACCTTTTGGCAATTTCAATATAATATTTTGGTAACAAAATCCCAGTTTTGGGGGTGTAGCTCAACTGGTTAGAGCGCTTCCCTGTCACGGAAGAGGTTGCGGGTTCAAGTCCCGTCACTCCCGCCACCTAGAACATCAACTAGAGCATAAACCCCAGTTAATCGTTATCTGATAAGATATGCTTATGAGGAAATTCGCAATATTCCTGGCTCTAATAATTCTTTTTATTTCCTTTCAAAATAGTTTTGTCTATTCCAAAACAGATACAGTTAATTATTCATCTTTTTACACCAGATTCCCAAATCTAACCCATCTTAATACAGATGAAACCCAGGCCGTCTACACTGACCAACAATTAGCAAAGATCGGTGTGATAAAAGAATTCTCAGCACTGACCCAAGCAAGATTGTATCTTCTCTTAGATAAAATTGACGAGGCAATCTCAAATTATGAAACTATAATTATCGCAAGACAAAATGATGGATTCGATCAATCCCAACAAATTACTCGAATCAATGAACTAAAGAACGAATCCCATTTAATCAGACTTAGAATTAGAGCAACTGAAAATTTATATTCAGATCTAGAATTTTTAAATTATGAAGATATAAGGCCAAGATACAATCAAATTCTCACAGAATCGGGATCAGAATTAAATTCAATACAGACCTTACAAAGTGATGCATTAATCTTTATCGAGGAAAATGAATAATGCCTAAACCAAACTATGATTTTGCAAACTTTAGAAGAAGCAATAAACACGCAGCAATCTGGTTAGCCGGACTTCTTGCCTTTTTTATAATTGGATTTTCAATCGTAAATCACTTTAGCTCACCAAAATCCATCAATCAAACAACTACAGACAACATAGAGCAACAACCATATCTAGAAGAAGTCTTAGAAAAATCTGATTCACAAGAAATTACCCCCATCCCTAACAAGGAAAATCTCCAAGAAATAAGTAAATTAACACAAACTCTTGATTTAGATCTCAAAATCAATGAATTGACAGCCATTTCATTTAAAAACTCTTCACCGGAAACGATAATTTCAAAACTAAGGCAGATAACGACTGAGGACTATCTGGACGAACTTAAATCCATTCAATTCTAACCTATAACATTGATCATAAGGCATAAATACTGTATAATTGGGCAAATTAATTCCTGCAAAATATCATGGCCAATGACGATACAATAGGTACATCAAATACAGGTAGTCAGCTGAAGATTTTCTTGATATTCCTCGTCATATCAGTCCTTTTAGCAGGTGTCATTGGGGTATTAATATTCAGATACTTTAATCGAGAATCAATTTTAAACTTACCAGGACAGAACAATACAGAAAAACCACTGGCGACAGTCGAAACAGGAGAAGATCCAGATGCGAATAAAGATGTTGACATAGCACCTACTCCAACACCAACAGACACACAACCAGATTTTGTAGGATTTGGAGGAGTTGGATTCAATATGGGAAATGCACCTACATCAACCCCTACCCCTACACCAACACCAAAACCAACAGTTACTCAAACACCAGAACCAGGCAATATTACTCAACAAACGAATAAAACTAACAAATCGAATACTTCAACAAAACGTGTTTGGATAGCAAATGACTATAAACCTGGAGATATTACAGGAGATACACATTACGTAATATGGGGCGATACCTTATGGGAAATCTCAGAAGGGAAATATGGAAAAGGTACTGTATGGAGAAAAATTGCAGATGCTAATAAGGTAGATTATCTTTGGAACGGCGCTCCTTTGATATATGAAGGCACCACGCTAACTCTTCCTAAATAAGATTTGATAGAATTAACAGAAGAATATTTATGCGACCGTGGTGTAGCTGGTAACACGCTTCCTTCCCAAGGAAGAGACCGAGGGTTCGAATCCCTTCGGTCGCTCCAAATTCAATATTATTGTGCGACCGGACTTGGTATGATGGTACCAGTTGGAGTTATCATTGGAGTTGTTTCAACATCTAAACCTTTTTCAATCAACCGAGTTTTACCAACGATTATTCTAATATCATATGGATAATCCTCAGGCAAAGGCTCTTCGGAAAATAGCAATGCATAAGAAGGTAATGCCTTTTCAATAAGCTCTATACCACGGTATAATTCAGCGGTTTTGAATGAAACCTCAGATTCCTGATAGTTATACGAGGATGCATTACCAACAGATACTTCATCAAATTCAAGCGGGGCTAATAATGCAGTAACTTTATCTGCTTCACCTCGAACACCAGACCCATTTAATACTTCGATTTTATAACCTATAAAATTTTCGAATTTTGTTTCAGTAATTTTTTCTACCGTTGGTTCAGGTGTTGGAGTAGGAGTTGGTGTTGTCACTGTTTCTTCAAATACTTGGTTTTGTTTTGATAAAAAGGGAACTGTAATAATTGAATTATCAGCAAGGTATTTAAGAATAAACACTGATCCTCCTAACAATAACAAAACCAGCATTATAACTAAAAGTTTTGTGTGGTTTTTTGGCTTCCCATCATTCTTCTTGGTCTTCTTTAATAAGTTTTCAACAAACCCGGGTTTATGCGGTCTGTCTTCTTTTAATACCAATGATTCGCTATCCTTTTTAATCTTCAGATCCTCAGGGATAGCAAAAATATACTTACTAAAATTCTTCTCTTCAACCGCAAAACCGACAGAAGCGAGGTATTTTGTCTCTTCTTCTGATAGCTTATGACCTATCTCCTCGACGAAAAATGGCATCGGATTCTTTGTTGGGAATTTCGATCTAATATAATTATTAAAAACTTCAATTGAATCTTTGAGCTGGCCTTCTGCAATATTTGCCGTGTAAATTAACAATCCATTATTTACAACAAATAATATCTTTTCGTAATTCGAAAAATATAAACCAGCGAATTCTTTCTCTTTAGTCTCAAGCTTAGTAAAAGCGTATGCCAATGGTTCGATAAATTCTGGCTTCAACTTTTTAGAGTCTAAGGCATTTAGTACAATTTCAAGAAAGTGTTTGTCAACTCCTGCAACTTGCACATTATCTAGTCCACCAGTTTTGATTATTTTATAATCCCAAACGAGGTTATCCGAAATCGAAGGAATTTTCTCTGGTAACCGTTTCGAAACAGTCTCGCGGATTTCTTTATCCTTCTTATTTGCATCGACATTCAAGGACGTAATATATGAAACCTCGTTATTTAATAAAATTCCAAAATGATGCAAATTATGAGAGGCTACGATCTTTTCTAATACACCACTGAGTGTAGCCGAATTATAATTTGAATATTCAGAACAATTTTTAAATTTCGCATCGGCAGGTATATATAAGAATACTTTGTCTCTAGTTAAGAGAATTATATTTTCAGTTTTCACTTATTTAGTTTCCAACTATTCAAATAAACTTTATTTGATCTTGTTGCACTAATATCCACAGAATAATTATAACCCGAATCAGAATATGAGACATTATAATCCCAATCATCACCACTTTGTGAAATTATTGTAACGTTGCATGTGTTTTCACCAACTGAAAAACTAGCCGGAATATCGGAATCAACGTTAAGCCTTATCAATGAATCTTCTACACATGAATTTATGACATACTCAACCTTCTTACTTTGTTCTACATTATTTAAATCATTTAATATATATATTGCTTTTACACTCAATGATGTAATTATAGCGATACAAATAAATGAAAACATTAGTACCGCAATTAATGCTACATACCCACTTCGCTTTTTCATCTGTTTAATAATATTGAACCAGACAAACTATCACTAAAACTTAACCTGCTATTTGAATTATCATTAAAAGATATTTCAACTGTATAGTTCAGGATCTTATTTCCATTATCTTCTACAATTCGTAAATTAAACTGATCAACATTAACGAGATTGCTTGAAATATTACAGGGAGAATATACAGTGCAACTTCCTGATGACCCGACCCCATACTTAATTCTTCCATTTTGTAAGTACATTCGAGAAGTTGATGTGGATATATTTGTAAATGTTATATCAGATTCTCCGCTTAAGTTTATATCTGAAGACTGTCCCATCTCATACTTAATTTTATTAATTACTAAAACTAAATTATCGTAAACTTCAGTCTGAGAATTATACTTTGAATTTCCCCAAATTGTATTCCACAACAGTGTTGTAAGAGACAACATAAAAATAGAAACAATTGCTATGTAAAGTGTCAATTCAATTAAGGTTAGGGCTCTTTTAGTTTTCATATACTTTCCATGCAAATGCATACCAAAAATCTGACTTGTTTGACCCGTCAATACCATGCTTTTTTAGATCGGCTCCTGGCTTACTAGAAAATTTATTCTGAACTCCATCCCATAAGATTGTGTAGAGATCCAAACTACCATCTGCCATTAATGCGAAGATATCATCATTAAATGGATTGGGTACTAACCGAACCGTTTGTAAGGCATTTGACCCATCTGGGCCCAGATTTTGCAAACTCATTTCGGAAGACCATTCATTAGTTGTAGAACTAAAAATTCTGTATTTCGGATATTTTTTTTCTTCGTCAGATCCACCTTCTGAATAAACAGCTAAAGCCAATTCACCACTTACTGATTCATATGCAATATCGAAACTTCTTGATTCATTATCTACTGTGTTACTCGCAATTCTAAAGCTATTATTCCAACTCGGAGTATAATTAGTAGTCATACAATTAATCGTTAAATTTGAATCTTTGACACATCCCATAAATCTTTCTCTCGTTGGGTCATCAGTAATTTTAAAAATTTTAGCTCGACCACCTACATTTTCATTTTCCACATTACTCCCCCATGAATTGTTTGAATCATTCCAAATTCTAATATTGGGGTTATTATCATTTGCTTCATTAAAAATTAACCCTAATCGATTAGTATTATATCTACTCCAAATCAAGGAGATATTCTCTATCGAAAATCCTGAAGAAGAATTACCGTGCGTGATCTTGTTAATCCAAGACGATCCATTAAACTCAAAGGTCACAGTCCTTTGTAATGCATCTCTAACCACATAAATAGCTTTATTACTATTGGGCTTAGCACGAACTTGCATCCAAACAGGATAACCAAAAAAACCAAGATAGCCAATACTCCCTTCATTTGACCAAGTAGAACCATTCCAAATTCTATATTTAGGAGTATATGAAAAGTCATCATATACTGCCAAAAATCTTCCATCACTTAAATAAGCTCCATCAAAATTTCTGGTATTTGGATTGGTATTATCCCCATAACCCGCCAATTGAACGGTGTGACCCCAATTCGAATTCGATCCATCAAAAACTTGCGCGTATATAAATTGACCGTCTTCTGTATGTTTTGTCATTAAGATATATTCATCTCTTGTTGGAGCTGCATATAGTTCAATTCTCCTTGTATCACGATTATCAGGTACACCTAAATCGGCGACAGTCTTTTCGGTAGACCATACCCCACTTGCACTAAAAAGTTTGTACTTTATAACATCATCATTTCCCGAAAAATCAGCATACACCATCATTCCGCCAAAACTTGCCGGAACTTCTTGCTCCCAATACGTTATGTAAGTCGAACTTTCAGCCTTTGCAATTTCTGCTCCTTTTGGCCAAGTAACAGTTACTGTAATTTTTTTTGTATTTGGGTCAATTTCGGAATTAACCGTATCTAAAGTAATATTGCCATTATCATCTCTATATACATCCTGAACTGTAATTACTCTAGTATATTTTGAATCGACAACATCGCTATTTGGAACCAATACCCAATTGGATCCATCAAAATGAATACCATAATTACCTGCAGTCAAAGATTCCCAAGAAGTCTTTTTAATAAATTTAATAACATCGATTCCCTGCGCTGTTAGATTATCTGCAACAGAATAGTTACTCTGCATTAAACTTGATTTTTGTCCTGTTACAATAAACCCAAGGCCACCAGACATAAAGACCACGAAGATACCCATGGCTAATAATAATTCGAGAAGTGAAATTGCCTTGTGTCTAATTAATTTCATATCCTCCAATCGCATTTACAACTATATGCTCGGATATTCCACCACTTTCTATTGTTATTGTTGCAGTAATATTTGTATTTCCTGAATTACTCTCGAATAAAATATTGTTAATCCCTGTTATATTTACACTTCCTTTAATTTCATATTCATGAATATAGTTACCACTTGAACAAGAGGTTTTATACATAACTATTTGATTATCAACTTTGCATACCCCCCATTCTGCATTTTCTTTTCCGATTATCGAATTGATTTGGGCGGATCGCAAATACCTTAGTATGAAATCTGCATTATAAGAGACATCGTTAGAATGAATCATACGAAGATAAAATGGAGTAGATAGGGCGAATAACACTACCATTATTGCTGCAACAATAAGAATTTCATTATATGAAAATGCTTTAAATTTCATTACTGAATATTTCCTGTTACTTTATAAATCGGACCAATAATTGCAATTGCAATAAAAGCCACCATCGCACCAATTCCAACTAATAAAATTGGCTCTAAAATCGTGGTTAAATTCTTTGCCAGATCGTCAACCTCGTCTTCATAAAATTCATCCAAATAGAGTAATACTTCTTCTAAATTACCGGTCCTCTCGCCAACCGCAATCATCCTCACCATCATTGGAGGAATTTCTCTGAATTTTCTCTTTTCTAATGATGCACTAATGCTTTGGCCCTTTATTAAATCTTCTCTAACCTGTTTGAGATATTTCTTAAATATTTCATTAGACATTGTATCTGAAGCAGTTTTTAAACCTTCCGTAATTGGAACTCCACTTTTAATAAGAGTGGCCAAATTTCTACAAAATCTTGCAAGTTGACCATATTTAATCAACTTTCCAAGTACTGGAATCAATAGCAAAAATTTATCCCAAATGGGTTTAAACAATCTAGTTGAAATCAGCATTCGAATGATAAACAAAAATGCGAATAATGATCCAAAGATCAATACCCCCTGATGTTTCATTAAATTTGCGACGAATAATAAAATTTTTGTTGGCATTGGCAATTCAACTTCTAAAGCATCAAAGAAGTCAACTAACTGTGGTAATACAAAAACAGAAACAAATGCGCTTATGCCGATTCCTGCAACTAAAATTACACCTGGATAAAACATCGCTCCTTGAATTTTTTTCTTGAGAGCATAGTCTTTGGCAAGCTGATCACTTAAAAAGTTGAGAGTTTCCTCTAGAGTTCCTGAATCTTCACTCACTTTGATAAGACTGGTATAAAATTTATCAAAAATTTTGGGATATTTCGCCAATGCTTCAAAAAATGATTTTCCATTTTCGATGTCTTTAAGAACGTTTTTTAAGATCTTCCCAAAGTATTTAGATTTCGCATGTGCTCCCAACGTATCAATAGCCTCATAAATCGGAACCCCAGATCTTATCATAATTGATAGATGTTTGGTAAACATCAATTTTTCGACAAATGGAACAGAGGAAAATAGTGAAAATTTCATTATTCTTTCGTAACTCTAATTACTTCCTCAATAGTTGTAATCCCCATTTTAACTTTCACAATTCCATCTTCGAGCATTGTAATCATGCCTTCCTTTATTGCAATATCAGCAATCGTTGCAGCATTCGATTTATTTACAATTGCGCGCCTGATTTCTTCACTTACGTACATAACTTCATAAATCCCAATACGACCTGTATAACCAGTTTGATTACATACTTCGCATCCTTTTCCTTTATACACTCTTAGTTCTTCGTTTTTAGGGAAATGTTTATCCAGCATCTCGACGGGTAAAATTTTCGTATAGTCTTCCCATTCTTTTTTCGAATAATCTACAGAATATCTACATTGTTCACAAATTCGACGAACAAGCCGTTGTCCTACTATGACATTAGTTGAAGAAGCGACCAAAAAAGGCTCCACTCCCATATCAAAGAGTCTAGGAATCGTAGTTGCAGCATCATTAGTATGTAATGTTGATAAAACAAGGTGACCTGTCATAGCCGCATTCACTGCAATTTTTGCTGTTTCTTCATCTCGGATTTCTCCTACTAATACAACATCAGGGTCTTGCCTAACAATAGATCTTAGACCTGAAGCAAAAGTTAACCCTGACTTCGTATTCACTTGAATCTGACTGATACCTTCGATTTCGTATTCAACAGGATTTTCAATAGTCATAATGTTGATGCCTCTAACATTTATTTCCTTTAAAACAGCGTATAGCGTTGTGGTTTTACCCGAACCTGTTGGTCCAGTGGTTAAAATCATTCCATATGGCTTTTTATAAGCTGCTTCAATTCGTTTCAACGATTCATCTTGAAAACCCAATGTCTGCAATGAAAGATTCTTGTTTTGTTCAGCTAAAACTCTTAAAACAACTTTTTCACCATGCAATACAGGAACAATCGAAACACGAAGATTCAATGGATCTCCGTTTGGAATTTTTACACGTATTTTTCCATCCTGTGGAGCTTGTTTAATGTCAGTTCTTAAATCACTCATAACTTTAATTCTAGTTACAAGTTGATCATGCAAGTCTCTTGGTAGTCTCACAATATCTCGTAAAATTCCATCGATTCTAAATCTTAATAAAGAATAATTACTTTCAGGTTCAAGATGAATATCTGAAGCTTTATTTTTCGCAGCATATTCAATAATCGTATCAACAATTTTACTAATAGGAGGGTCAATGGCTTGGCCAAGAGAACTCTTAACCTGTTTGATATTTTCAGCAATATCCAACTTGTCTTGTCTCACGCAGAGATG
>CAZFZJ010000015.1:15755-17542 GCA_964523665.1 uncultured Candidatus Saccharibacteria bacterium | reverse complement strand
AGCACCTAGGAGGCATGTTTTAAGCGAAAAATCCACATCAGTAAGTTTGGCATCGGATTTTACAGCCCCCAAAGAGAGTCAATATAATATGTTTTGTTATCCGTAATAGGAGATATTATGCCTGGAAGATATGTAAATGTAAAAACTCTAGCCGCTAAAGATAAAATTTGGGCTTATCGAAATATCGGTGATTTATTTAGAAAAACTGATGTTGTTTTTGCAAATTTAGAATCGCCGGTTACATCGAATTGTTTGCCAAAATCTGATGGATTGATATTTTGTGCCCTGAATATAGTGTGGATGCATTAAAAACGGAAGGGGTGTCTATTGTAAGTTTGGCGAATAATCACATTTTGAATCAAGGAGTAAAAGGATTAGGGAGACAATGAGATTTCTTGACAAATACAATATTAAATATACGGGAGTTGTGAATCCGACATATTGGTATCAAAAATTTGAAATGTATAAGGGGAAAAGAATCATGTATTCGCATGGAAATTTTATTTTTGACCAGATGGGGTCAGAGAATACTCGTATAGGGTTAGTCGAAAACTATAGAATAAGTGAAAATGGACTCACTGGTGAATCATTCACCTCTATTAAAATCGATAATTATGGGCAGCCAAGAATTATGACCGATTTCGAATCTGCAAAAGTATTGGATAATCTAAATTCTATCTCGTTGACACAATAATAGAATACGCTTAACTTGTGTTTATGACTGATTTAAGCAAGTTGATAGTGGGAATAGCAACTGGATCATTTATTTTTTTTGGTTTGTATTATGGTGTCGATTTGAAGAAAGAATACGATTCGGGAGAAAAAGATGCTCCTCTAGTATCTGAAAATGTTACTAAAGACAAGCCTTTAGTTGATAATAACCCCGATGTAACGGTTTTTAATCAAATTTATGCAAATCCTGATCTCTCGATATTTTCTTATTGGGCCCAGCAAATAAATATAGAGAGTGAATTTAATGATAAAGACAAGATAACCGTTCTTGCTCCGTCAGATGCAGCGTTATCCACCTATAAAATTGAAGAAAAAGTTTCAAGAGATGATGTTCAACAGGTATTAAATTTTCTGAATAATCATATTATTAAAGAATCAATAGATTTTACTTCTATAAAGGTGGGTGAAGTAAAAAGTTATAAAACTGTTTCTGGGATTAACATAAATATTAGTAAGAACGAGGCTGGAAATATTTCTATAAATGAAAAATTAGTTAACTCGGTTGAAAATACCGCACGAAATGGTATCTTCTATATACTGGATTTTGTTATTTCAGAGTCGGCGCCACTGCCAAATGTGCCTACACCGAATGAAGAAGTTGAAATAGAGCCATCTGTTAAAGGTTTCTCGAATCCATAAATTGTTTAGTATAGTATAAATATTTTTATTATCATGTCAGATAACAACACAGAAAATAATCAAATGCAAGGAACCCCTAAGTCGGGATTCCTTTCTACTCCGGTTGCGATTTTAATTTCCGGAGTGTTAATTACTCTTGCGGTTTTGTATTCGCAGGGTGATTTACCTTTTTTAAGTAGTAAAGGGAAAATAAATCCGCAGCCAACTAATACAACTAAAGCTGCTACTCAAGAAGAAAAGCTTGCATTAATTGCAGGTGATGCAGGTGTAAATGTCGATGAATTTAACTCATGTTTAGCTAATAATGACACAACCGAAGTACAGGCTGACGCATCAGATGCTCAATCAGTGGGTATTAGTGGAACACCAGGGTTTGTAATCGGTAAAAGGGTTGATGGCAATCAAGTCGAAGGGGT
>CAZFZJ010000015.1:15452-15727 GCA_964523665.1 uncultured Candidatus Saccharibacteria bacterium | reverse complement strand
TCCTTATGAGAGTTTTGTTGCAATAATGGATGCGTTTGAAACCGGTGATAAACAAAAGGTTTTAAAAGCGGCAAACGATCTCGCAAAACTAGGTGGTGGAGAAGAATTAGATAGTTATGAAAATGCAGTTGTTAAGGTTTCATTAGATGATGATCCCAAACAGGGCAGTGATGAAGCAAAAATTGCGATCGTCGAGTTTAGTGATTATGAATGTCCATTCTGTCAGAGACATTTTCAGCAAACATATCCACAGATAAAGACAAATTATATTGATA
>CAZFZJ010000015.1:13202-15404 GCA_964523665.1 uncultured Candidatus Saccharibacteria bacterium | reverse complement strand
CCATTTCATGATCCAATAGCAACTCAAGCTGCAGTTGCAGCTAACTGTGTACGAAATCAAGGTGGAGATGAAGCTTACTTCAAGTTCCATGATGAATACTTTTCAAATACTCTTACAAACGCAAAAGGTTTGAAATAATTTATCAAAATTCTCGGGCTGATCCTTTTAAAGGATCAGCCCTTCATATATACTTTTTCTTATGGTGCCCAAGAATGCTGTGGTTGGTGGTTTCTTTCACAAAGATCAGGTTAAGAAACTTAAATCTAATCTAAAAAAACATAGACTAGCAAATACCATTTTGGCGTTGTTTTTCGCATATTTGATTTTTACGAGTATTTATATCTTTTTCAATTTTTATTATTCAAATAAGATACTCCCAGGCGTTAAAATTGATGGAAACTCATATGGTGGGCGAACGATAAACGAATCTAAGCAGATTCTTGAAGAAAGTAATCCACTAAATGATGCTGTATCTATTATTGTCGACGATAAAACACATCCATTATACGCACATGAAATCGATTTTAGGTTCTTGTCTGAAGAAACAATCAAAGATGCATTCGCTATTGGGCGAGAAGGAAGTATGATTCAAAATTTAATTAAACGATTAAAGTTGCTGATTGTTCCAGACAATATCAACTTGCAGTACACCTATGACGAAAACAAATTATTACTTGAAATTAGTGATGTGAAGCTCTCGACTACTAATCGTTTTGTAGAACCGTATTTCGAATATAAAGATAATAATGTTGTTATAGTGCCAGGTAAAAACGGCCTAGATTTTGATATTTCTAAAGTTCAAAAAACTATTATTGATCGTTTTATTACAAATTCAGAAACTGATCCAATCGTTGTTGAAACATATATTAGCGAGCCTAGTATTTCGAACGAGTCTATTTTTGAACTTAAACCTAAAGTCGAATTTATTGCCAAAAAGAAAATTACCTTGAGGTATCAAGGTGAAACTTGGTCACTAACGCCAGAAGAAATGGTTGGAGCTTTAACTGTAAAAAAAAGTGATCAGGGTAATCTCGAACTAACGGTAGAAAGTGGAAAGTTGGTTGAAAAAATGACGGAAATTGCAAGCAAAATTAATAGAGATCCGAGTGGTCAGGTTCTAACGGTTGTTGATGATAAAGTTACTGATTTCAAACCTGCTTTAGATGGTATTCGAGTCATGGTTAAGGACAATACGCTTAAATTAGCTGAAAATATTCTATCACCTGATAGTGAGATTACTCAGGAAATTGAAATCGAAAGAACAACGGCACCCGAACCAGATGATAATAATTATGGGATTAAAGAATTGATAGGTGAGGGGCATTCAAAATTTGTTGGTTCGACTGCTTCGAGGGTACATAATGTAGGATTGGCTTCTTCGAGAGTAACAGGAATTCTTGTCGCTCCTGGTGAAATATTCTCCTTTAATAAAACGGTTGGAGAAGTATCCAAAAAAACAGGTTATCAATCTGCATATGTAATTTCGGGTGGCAGAACTGTACTTGGTGATGGCGGAGGACTGTGTCAGGTCTCTACCACTCTTTTTAGAGCTGCTCTTGATGCTGGATTAAAAATTGTTGCTAGAAGCCCTCATTCATATCGCGTTAGTTATTATGAACAGGATAGTGGTCCGGGCATTGATGCGACAGTTTATAGTCCAAGTGTAGATCTTAAATTCCAAAATGATACAGAAAATTATATTTTAATTGTTTCTGAATTTAATAAGGAGAAATCTACTTTGAAATATTCGATTTATGGGACAAAAGACGGCCGTGAAGTTGAGATGAGTGATCCTAAGATTTTATCTAGAACTGCTCCTCCTGCAACTATTTATGAAGATGATCCAAGTCTTCCCAAGGGGCAAACTCGCCAAATTGAGCACGCAGTAGCAGGTGCTTCTGTAGTATTTACACGTAAAGTAACTAGGGATGGTCAGGTTTTATATGATGATAGCTTTAAGAGTAATTACAGAGCTTGGCCGGCAGTTTACAAAGTAGGAACTGCAGAGTAATTATTTTTTTGTTATTAAGATTTTTATAACACCATCTTGGATGTTTATTTCCATTAGCTGATCTTCTTTCGAATATTTTATGTCGTCTATGGTTATCCAATTATTTTGGAATAAATAATCATCATAAAAATTCTGAATTTCTTTATCGGGTCGATTAATTTCTAATGTTAAATTAATTGAGTCGTTTTGTC
>CAZFZJ010000015.1:5056-13160 GCA_964523665.1 uncultured Candidatus Saccharibacteria bacterium | reverse complement strand
AGTTCTAAGACATTGGATTTATCTTCTGTTCCTGCAACTGTTCCAATTTGCTGGGAAATTTTTTCTAGTTGTTTAGTGGATTCATTTTCGAAATAGATTGTGGCATATAAGGCAATAGCGAGTGGCATTACCAAAACCACAAGAGTTAGGAATTTAATGTCGAGGTTTAGTTTATATCTAGTCTTAACCATTTATATTACAATTATACCGTGTTTATTCCTAAAAATCTTACAATAAAAGGCCGAAATATTAGTCTGCCCGATTTTTATCCAGATGCCACCAGAGGTGTAATTCGTTCGATGGATTCAATAGATCTTGAAAAAGCTGGGATAAATGGCTTGATTGTTAACACTTATCATCTCTTATCTCAACCAGGGCCAAGTGTAGTTAAAGAAGTGGGAGGCATTAAAAAATTAATGCGATGGAATGGTACGATTATTTCTGATTCTGGTGGGTTTCAGATGTTTTCTCTCATCCATAAAAATAAAAGTCTTGGAACAATTTCTAAAGATGGTGTTACTTTTCATCTTCATTCAAAAGGTGGACGTCAAAAGTATAAAATTACTCCAGAAAAATGTATTCAGATCCAATTTGATATCTGTTCAGATATTATGATTGTCTTGGATTATTTCACGCCATTTAATGCACAGGATGAAGAGATTAAGAAGAGTGTTGACTGGACAGTTATGTGGGCAAAAAGATGTAAGGAGGAGTTTGAGAGGCAATGTAAGGCCAGAAAGATTGATGATTCAACACGTCCGCTTCTTTTTGCGGTAATTCAAGGAGCTCATAACAAGAATGAGCGATTAAGGTGTGCAACTGAGTTAGAAAAGATAGGTTTTGATGGCTATGGGCTTGGCGGCTGGACTATGGATGAAACAGGAAAAAGTCTTGATATCGATATTATTAAATACATCGCCGATATTTTGCCAGATGAGAAACCAAAGTATGCCTTGGGGATTGGTAACCCTCAGGGTGTTGTTGATTCTGTAAGATTCGGCTGGTCGATATTTGATTGTGTTTTACCTACTCGTGATGCGAGGCATAAGCGATTATATGTATGGAAAAAAGACCCGAATACAATTAACAATATTTTTGAAGAAACTGAGTGGTATGAGTATAAATACATAACACGTGAAAAGTATGTAAAGGATAAAGGGAAGATTGACCAGTTTTGTGATTGTGAAGCATGTACGAATTATTCACAGGCTTATTTAAATCATTTATTTAAAATTGAGGATTCTTTAGCGTTTAGATTATCAAGCATTCATAACCTTCGATTCTATTCTAAGATGATGGAGCTTTTGCGAAAGGAAACAAATCGATACTAAGAAGCAGTTTGAAAAAGTAGTTCTTGGTTCGATATTTTCTTCTGGAATGTTTTGGAACTATCCAGGTATTCGAATTAACAGATTACCCCTTTATATAACAGTATGTTTGTCAATTTGAAAATGCTCTTGTCATTTATGGTGACCCCGACGGGACTCGAACCCGTGTTACCAGGATGAGAACCTGGCGTCCTAGACCGCTAGACGACGGGGCCACATTTACATTCCTCAATATTATACATTATTGTATGTTCCTAGAATCCTCTTAAGGAGGGCAATGTGGTGTCACCCGTGCCTATTTTCTCACAATTTGTCATAAAGCTGTCAGATAAAGCACAAGGAGTTACTGTAAAGTTACCCTAGCATGATGAAGTAAGGAAATTTGGGTGGTTTTATAGTTTAGCGAAGATATTGACTTTAATACTTTTAGGATTAGAATATGTTCCTTAGTTATTAAATTCTAATCTTAAATAGATAGATTGTGGACAGTAATCTATAATGAAAAGGTTGCTATGACAACAAATATTAACAATGACAACAAAATACTAATGACCAAAGAAGGTTATGATAATTTGGTCAAAGAATACAAGAAATTAACCGAAATTGATCGTCCGGCAGTTGTTGCAGATATTCAAAATGCAAGAGCAATGGGCGATTTGAGCGAAAATGGAATGTATTCTGGAGCTCGTGAAAAACAATCTTTTATCGAAGGTAGAATTAAAGAAGTTGAGTATATCCTTAAAAACGCTCAAATCGCAGATTCAGTACCTAAAGGGTCAATTGGCTTGGGATCAAAAGTTACTATCCAATCACCAGCACAAACTGTCGAATATCACCTTGTTAGCTCAGAAGAGGTAGATTTCAAGAATAATAAAATCTCACACGAATCGCCAATAGGACAGGCTTTACTTGGCAAAAAAGTAGGGGATACATTTGAAGTTGAAGCTCCAGCTGGCAGAGTACAGTACAAAATAGTTGAAATCAAATAAAAAATTTATGTCCACAGATAGTTTTCTTACCAAAGAAGGATTCGAGCGAGTAAAAGCCGAACTTATCAGATTAAAAGAACAAAGCAAAGTATTATCCGAAAAAATCAAAGAAGCTCGTGAAATGGGCGCAATCGAGGACAATGCTATGTTTGATTCATACATTGAAGAACAGGGATACTTACAAGGTCAAATCTCTGAGCTCGAAGAAATAATTGGTAAATCCGAAATTATTCAAGTTGTTTCAGATAAAAATGCCGGCGCAGGACTTGGGAATACTATCCACGTGAAATTTAACGGCAGGGAAGATCAATTTGTGTTGGTCGGGAGTGTTGAAGCAGACCCAATGCATAAAAGAATCTCAATTGAATCACCTGTTGGCAAAGCGTTAGTCGGAGCCAAAGTCGGAGATACAATCGTTGTTGAAACCCCTCAATTAAAAATTGAGTACTACGTAAAAGACATCAAATAAGGCGAAGACACAATAAATACTCGCAATTTTACAGTATTTGTAATATCCTTTTGACATGGATGATCAGAATTTACCACTTAACCAATTAAGGACTATAAGGATTGAGAAGTTGAATGATTTAAAGAAGTTGGGAATTAACCCATATCCATCAAGATCAAATAGAACTCATACAACTCAGGAAATACGCGATAATTTTGAAGAACTTGAAAATTCAATAGTAACCGTTGCAGGTAGAATTATGGCCAATCGTGGTCATGGAGAATTAGTATTCATGGACTTAGAGGATGGATATGGTAAAGTCCAAATCTATATAAAACACGAGGATTTCTCTGAATTTTCAGAAGTAGATCAAGTTCTAGGTTTTGATCAATTAAAATTACTTGATATTGGTGACTTTATAGAAGTTGAAGGTTACGTTACAAAAACCAAAAGAGGAGAAATATCAGTAGCTCCAGGTAAAATCAGAATCCTCACCAAATCCATTCGACCTTTACCCAGCAGACACTTTGGTATCAAAGATGAAGAAGAGCGATATCGACAAAGGTATGTTGAATTTGTTCTAAACCATGAATTACGCGAAATGTTTGTTAAAAAATCAAGATTTTGGAATTCAATGAGAGAATTTATGATCTCTAAAGGTTTTTTAGAAGTTGAAACTCCAGTACTTGAAAATACAGCGGGAGGTGCAGATGCAGCTCCTTTTGTTACACATCATAATGCCCTCGACATGGATGTATATCTTCGAATTTCTATGGGAGAGCTATGGCAGAAAAGATTAATGGTTGGAATGTTTGAAAAAACGTTTGAAATTGGAAGGCAATTCCGAAACGAGGGAATGAGTAAAGAACATCTTCAGGATTACACTCAAATGGAATTTTACTGGGCATATGCGAACTATGAACAGTCGATGGAATTAGTTCAGGAATTGTATAAACATATAGTATTCGAAACTTTTGGTACTTACGAATTCGATATAAACGGATTCCACGTGGATTTCAAAAAAAATTGGGAAAAGATAGATTACAGAAAATCTATAAGAGAAGAACTAGGGGTAGATATTTCAAATGCATCAATTGATGAAATGCGTGCAAAATTAAAAGATCTTAAAGTTTCCTTTGAAGCTTCAGATGATAAACCAAGACTAATCGATTTACTTTGGAAACAAGTCAGGAAAAAAATCGCGGGACCTGTATTTTTGACAGGCCATCCTGTTGAAGTATCTCCATTAGCAAAACGTGACCAACATAACAAAGGTTATGTCGAGCGATATCAAGTAATTTTGGCCGGAAGTGAGATGGGTAATGGGTATAGCGAGTTAAATGATCCAATAGATCAGGCAGAGCGATTTGAGCAACAACAAAAGATGCGTGATGCAGGGGACGATGAAGCACAAATGGCTGATTATGATTTTGTAAGAGCACTTGAATATGGAATGCCGCCTGTCACAGGTTTTGGAATAAGTGAGAGATTTTTCTCTTTCTTGGTTGATAAACCCGTAAGAGAAGCTGTTATGTTCCCGTTACTTAAACCAGAGGATTTCGACAATGAATAAAGAAGAAGCCCTAGATTTACTCCATAAAAACATGCAAAACCAGAATTTGCGCAGACACTGCTATGCAGTCGGATTTGCGATGGTTGGAATTTACGATTATTTAAAAGAGAATGGCCTTCTTGAAGAACATGCTCCTGAGCGTGAAACTTGGGAAGTTCTTGGAATCATTCACGATTCCGATTATGAAATTACTAAAGATGATTGGAGTAGGCATACTCGCCTCACGCTTGAGTGGCTAGAAGCTGAAGGTATCACGAAGGACGAGCCCTTATATAGAGCGATGCAATCACACAATGCAAAACGGACAGGATTTCCTGAACCCAGGACTCAGATGGAATGGTCTTTGGAATGTTGTGATGAACTGACAGGTTTCATTGTTGCTTGTGCACTAATTCTCCCTTCGAAAAAAATATCGGATGTGGATACTAACATGGTTTTAAGAAGAATGAAAGAAAAGGCCTTTGCAAGAGCCGTTGATAGGTCTCAGATTGAACAATGTGATAAAAAACTTGGGATAGATATAAAAACTTTTGTAGGAATTGTGTTGTACTCAATGCAGACAAACTCTGATAAACTTGGTTTGTAAAATGTGCTAAACTATTGCCAATATGCAATGAAGAGGGGTAGCTCCCTTGGAGCATTCGGGGAAAACCATTAGGATTAACCCGACAGCCGATCACTGTAACGATCAACCTCAAGAGCTTCGTCGAATAGGGCGAAGAAGTGAAGTGGCACCGCGCCAAAAGCGTCTTCACAAGTTTCAATTATTTATTTTCCATAGATTTTGCAAAATTGTTTGCATTTTCTAAAACATAATCATTATGTTAGACATAAAATTCATAAGAGATAACCGTGAAAGAGTCGAGAAAGCGGTTCAAGAGAAAAAAGTTGTAGATAAAGCAGACGTTGATTTGATCTTATCTTTAGACGATGAGATTAGATCGATTACAAATGAACTAGACGCTTTGAGACAAAAACGAAATGAGTTGAATAAACAAATCAAATCTGCAAAAGGCGATGCAGAAAGAAAAACAGCAATAGAGCAAAATACAGCATTAAAACCTAAAGAAAAAGAACTTGAGGATAAAATTAACGAAAGAAAGTTAATTTTTGAAGCAGAAATATTGAAGCTTCCAAATGTTACTTCTGAAAGAATGCCTTATGGAACAAGTGAGGAAGAAAATCAAGTTATAAGAACATGGGGAAAGGTTTCAACTTTCGATTTTGAGCCAAAAGATCATGTAGATTTAGGCAAGTCGCTTGGAATCATTGATGTCGAAAAATCAGGAGAGATTAGCGGATCAAGATTTTATTATTTGATGGCAGAGGCTGCATTGATGCAATTTGGGTTAGTTCAGCTCGTATTTGAAACCTTAACAAATCAAAATTTAATTGGTGAATTAGCTAAAAAGGTGGGTAGCCCATTTGATAGGCCTTTTATTCCTGTCGTTCCACCTGTAATGATGAAGCCTGAAGTAATGAAGAAAATGGATCGACTTGATCCTATTGATGAACGCTATCAACTCAAAAATGATGATTTGATTTTGGTTGGAAGCGCTGAACATACATTAGGCCCATTACATATGAATGAAATCATTGATGAAAAGAATTTGCCGATTCGTTATATTGGCTATTCTACTGCATTTAGAAGGGAAGCTGGTTCACATGGGAAGGATGTTCGAGGAATTTTAAGAGTTCACCAATTTGATAAGTTAGAAATGGAAACCTATGTTCCAGAGGAATATGGGCAGCAAGAACAGGATCTGATAGTAGCTCTTCAGGAATATCTGGTCCAACAGCTTGAAGTTCCATATCGCGTCATCCAAATTTGTACAGGTGATACTGGTAAACCAGATTATAATCAATACGATATTGAATGCTGGATCCCTACTCAGAATCAATACAGAGAAACGCATACATCTGATTACATGACTGATTTTCAAGCACGAAGATTAAATATTAAATATCGAACAAAAGATGGCGAAAAGAAATTTGTACATATGAATGATGCAACAGCTTTTGCAATCGGCAGGATTTTAATTGCGATAATTGAAAACAATCAGCAAAAAGACGGCTCTGTTAGAGTGCCTAAAGTTTTACAAAAATACGTAGGCAAAGAAGTTATTCAACCGAAAAATTAGCACTTCCTTGTCTAAGGATTTTGGGAGGATTCTGTGTTAAATCCACCACAGTAGAAGGTGGATTTAACGCAAGCTCACCAGCATCAAGAATAATATCAGGTTTGATAGTCGTATTTCTTAATTGTTCAATTAGATCGTTAACATTATAGGTAGAAGGTAAACCTGAAATATTTGCACTTGTTGAAGTGTAAGGAGAATCAAAAATTGATGATAAAGTTGAAGTTATTGAATTATTGGGAATTCTAACACCTACAGTTGATCCATTAAGTGGATATTTTTCATTTGGTTTTAAAACAAATGTATAAGCTCCTGGTAGATAATCTTTTAAATATTTTTCGTTCAAATCAGATAAAATTGTCCAATCTTTAATTTGGTCAACTGATTGAAAAATACAGCTAATTTGTTTATCAAGTTCCCTTTTTTTGATTTTATAAACTTTCTCGATAGAGGAGGGGAGTGAAGGATTCGCTGCCAATCCATAACATGTATCAGAGGGGAAGACTATTGTGCCTCCTGCATCGAATACTTGTTTAAGAATTTTTTTGTATTTATTTAAATCTTTTTCAGAATTTATTAATATTCTTTCCATAAGATCGAAGTCATTATAGAAAATTTTACCTGTATAATATCATATATATGGACTGGCAGTTTTTAATTTTAAGCTATTTTAATAATTATTTTATAGTCCTATTTCTTGCAGTTATTGGATTATTTATCTTTTTAAATTATAAAAAGCGTGTTTTGGATTATGCTTTGGCTTTATCTTTAGCGCAATTAATCTCAGAGGGTTTAAAATACATTGCAAATACACCAAGGCCGACTCCCATTCGACCTGATATCGTATTCGAAGGGGGGAGCTTTCCCTCAACCCATACCACTATGGCCTTTACAGCATTTTTCTTTTTATTAATCTCACTCAAAGTATCATCAAAAGCGATCATTTTAATATCCTTTACAGGTGCCTTATTAATAGGTTATTTAAGAATTATCTCTCATGCACATTATTTAACAGATGTTCTTGCGGGAATTATAATAGCTCTATTACCCGCTTTAGTATTTAGATATTACGACGTTAGTGAAAGGAGACTATCGTGAATGAGTTCCAACCAATCGTTCTGGGAGTTGTTCAGGGTTTAACTGAATTTTTACCGATTTCTTCTTCGGGGCATCTTGTCTTAGTTCCTGAATTTTTAGGGTGGGATTTACAAACAATTGCATTTGATGTTGGGCTTCATTTAGGAACCGCAATTGCTGTTTTAATCTACTTCTCTAAAGACTGGTGGAATATGTTAAAGTATTTTTTCATTGATTATCTCGCATTACTTAAGTCCAAGAAATTTTACGACTTGAACATATTACGACGCGAGTCTAAATTGTTCCTCTTTATCTTGTTAGGAACAATTCCTGTTGGTATTGCGGGTCTTGTACTAGAAAAGTTTGCCGAAAACTATTTCAGATCTCCTCTATTTATTGCCATTATGATGATTGCTGTTGCTTTTGTAATGTTAATTTCTGATTTACGATTATTAACTAAAGCCGATGATCCGACAAAAGAAAACTTTAAAAATATCGTATTGATTTCTTTATCCCAAATATTAGCGTTGATACCTGGAACATCTAGGTCT
>CAZFZJ010000015.1:0-5046 GCA_964523665.1 uncultured Candidatus Saccharibacteria bacterium | reverse complement strand
ATTACATTGAGCACGGCATTATTTTTAGGATTTGCGAGACACCAGGCTGCTCGAATTTCTTTCTTGCTTGCAACGCCTATAATTGTAGCTGCGGCAATTTTTAAACTCCCAGATATAATGGCATTAAATCAAACCGAAATGTTAAATGTCTTAATTGGTATGTTGACTTCATTTATTGTAGGAATTGTTGTTATTAAATGGCTCTTAAATTACTTGAAAAGCCACTCACTTAAATGGTTTATAGTTTACCGGGTTTTATTAGGAATATTTATTATCTGGTTTTTTTATATAAGATAGGATAATATTGCCAAGACTATGATTAAGAAGATTGTTGGGAAATTAACGAATAATAATGATTATAAGCTGTCCAAACTTGAACCTATTCTCAAACAGATTAATGACTTGGAGCCTGAAATAAAAAAATTATCTCACGAGGAAATTAAGAAGCAAACTCACGAATGGAAAGAATATTTTGCTAAAAATCCTGAACTAACAAAAGAACAAATAGAAGCAAAGCTAAACGAAATCCTTCCGAGAGCCTATGCAATTGTTAGAGAATCGGCTCGAAGAGTCATGAATCAAAGGCATCGAGATGTGCAAATCCTTGCGGGCATTGCGCTTCATCAAGGTAAGGTTGCTGAACAAAAAACAGGAGAAGGAAAAACCTTAACTGCAACTCTCCCATTATATTTAAATGCATTAACAGGACGAGGTGCTCATCTCGTTACTCCAAATGATTACCTATCTCAGCATGGAGCTGGTTGGTATGGAAAAGTTTACGATTATTTGGGCATATCGGTTGGTGTAATTATTGATGATTATTCTTATGTTTACGATGTCAATTATAACGCTTCTGAAGTTCAAGATGCCTATTCAAAACATTTAAAACCATGTGATCGGGTGGTCTCTTATATGTGCGATATAACCTATGGTACCAACAGTCAATTTGGGTTTGATTACCTTAGGGATAATATGGCAACAGATCTTAGAAATGTAGTTCAAAGAAACTCAAGAGGAGATCTCTGGTCACAGAATTTTGCAATTGTCGATGAGGTTGACTCAATTTTGATTGATTTCGCAAGAACCCCACTTATTATTTCTACTCCGCGCAATTTTGATAATCAAAAATATGCAGAATTTACAAAAATCGCGCAGGGTCTTGTTTTAAAAACTGACTATACTGTAGATGAGAAATATAGAACAGTAACCCTTACTGAAATTGGAATTCGAAAAGTAGAGAGAATTATTGGAGTTAAAAATCTATATGAAACCGATTTTGATACTATTCATAAAATAGAAAATGCACTTAGGGCAAAAGCCTTATATGAAAAAGATCGTGATTATGTTGTAAAAGATGGCCAAGTTTATATTGTAGACCAATTCACTGGGAGAATTTTATACGGTAACAGATGGAGCGATGGATTACACCAAGCAATTGAAGCCAAGGAAGGCGTTCAAATTCAAGCAGAATCAAAGACCGTAGCTACAATTTCTTATCAGAATTATTTTAGACTATATTCAAAGCTTGCGGGTATGACTGGTACTGCTCAAACAGAGGCTGAGGAGTTATTTAAAATATATAGTTTAGATGTTATTTCTATCCCAACAAATAAAGTCATTGCAAGAATTGATCAACCTGATTTGATTTTTAGAACCGAAGGTGCAAAGTATATGGCGATTGCTCGAGATATCGAACAGAGATATAAAAAAGGACAACCCGTTTTGATTGGTACGGTCTCAGTTGATAAATCACAATTAATATCCAACTATTTAAAGAAATTAAAAATTCCACATGAAATATTGAATGCTAAAAATCATCTGCGAGAAGCTTTAATAATCTCCCAAGCGGGAAAGCCAGGTGCTGTTACTGTATCAACAAACATGGCTGGCCGTGGAGTTGATATTTTACTAGGTGGGGATCCCTACAATGAGGAGCTATATAAAAAAGTTATCGATGTCGGTGGTCTTTATGTGATTGGTACCGAGAGGCATGAGTCGCGAAGAATTGATAATCAGTTAAGCGGTCGTTCTGGTCGTCAGGGTGATGTTGGTGAGTCGCGGTGTTATCTTTCTTTGCAAGATGATTTGAGGAGGATCTGCGGAGGAGATCGAATTGAAAGAGTGATGAATACTCTTCGAGTTGATGAGAATGTTCCGATTGAATCAAAGATTATTTCTAAAGCAATTGAGAGTGCTCAGAAGAAAGTTGAGATATTTAATTACGAGAATCGAAGATCTGTGGTCGAATATGATGACGTGATGAACATCCAAAGAGAAACCATTTATTCAATACGTCGTAAGTTATTAAAAGGTATGCAAAATAAGAGTTTAGACAATCTAAATTGGATTATTTCAAAAATCGATCAGTTTGTCCCTGAAAATAAAGTTAGGGAAATAGTTAAAGTGAAAATTGAAAAATATGGAGAAGAGGTTTGGATGAATGTTATAACTAAGGTTTCATTAGAGGTAATTGATGTGATGTGGATAGATCATATTGATGCCATGGATGATTTAAGAACTGGTGTGAGACTTAGACAATATGGTCAAATGGATCCTTTGGTCGAATATAAACGCGAGGGTCGTGATATGTTCGAACGATTGCAGATGTCTATTTGGTCAACTGTTTATGACCGTTTGGATAAAATTGAAGTAAAAGTGGTATATGAGAACCCTGTCGAGGAAGAAATTAAAAATACCAAAGAGGTATTTCAAGAAGATTTGAATTACGGAGTTGCTGATGAAGCACAGGCTCAAAATGCCCAGCTGCCCCCTACTCCTAAAGAACCAATTGTAAAAGGTAAAAAGCTTGGTCGAAATGACCCATGTTGGTGCAGAAGCGGGAAAAAGTATAAAAACTGCCACTGGCCAAATTAATATGCTTTATATTGCTGCAAATACAAATCCAGATATTGATAGAGTTGCTTGTGCGATTGCTTACTCAGAATTGCTCAACAAAACAGGTACAAAATCGGAAGCGGTTTATACAGGTACTCTAACCGATGAAACAGAATTCGTTATAAACTATCTTGGGGTTTTCGATATTTCCCTAAAGGATCAATTTAAGAGCAGTGATCAATTTGTGATGGTTGATATGTCCTTTGTTCCAAATCCAAAATCGGGAATTGATATTGAAAAAGTAATAGAAGTCATTGACCATAGGGAATTTAATCAGATAGAAAAATATGTAAATGCAAAAGTTGATATCCAAAAAGTTGGTGCTTGTGCTACTTTGATCTTTGAGCGATATATACAGGCAAAGATTACTCCAAGCAAAGAGTCAGCGATTTGGCTACTATCTGCAATAATTTCAAATACTATTAACCTTAGGAATAATGTAATCACTCAACGTGATATTGATGCATATAACGAGCTATTTGAAATTACTAGATTAGATAAAGATTATATTCGAAAAATGTTTGAGTCCAAATCGCAAATAAATAGTGATAATTTGAAGGAGGTCTATGAGCAGGATTTTGCGATTCTTGAATTCAGCGGCAAGAAATATTGTTTCTTCCAACTTGAGATTACTAATCTTCGAGATTTCATTGACAAACACTATGATGAGGTTGTCCATTTGCTCCAGGAATCTAAAAGAACACTTGGTATTGATTATATTGGTTTCTCAGGGATAGATATTTTAGAAGGTTACAATATTATCTTTGCAGTAGATCAAGATTCCGCCAATGAGATAGGACGCGCTATTTGTACAACGGATCTACTTACTCCATACCAAACAGATAGAATAATAATGAGAAAAGAAATTTGGGCTAAGCTGACGTAGTGATTTCAAAAAGGCCTGGTAGATTCGTGCCATATCTTTGGGCTACTCTGGCAAACCGTTCATTAATGGAATTGTGTCGTAAAGTTCTAAGCACATATGGATAAACTAAAGCATAAGTTGAAGTAAGAATTCCAAGCTGTCTATACAGTTCACGTGGGTCTAGGCGTGGGTCTAGGAATGACGAGTGTTGATGCATTGTTAATTCAGACGCGAGTAACATTATGGAAGCTATTATAAGAGGATATCGGGTAGCCGTCCTTCTGGTATTTTCACTTTGTCTGTTAATGAGTTGTCGAAACGCTGGATCTGCGTTATTTATTATGTGTTGTCTCTCATGACGCCAAGTAGAATTTAGCATTTGTAGCAATATTTCAACTTTGACTCCGAAGGGAAGACCATGGGGAATATTTTTGACTATTTGATTTGGATCGATCATAATTCCAGATCTGGGTGGATTTCCACCATATTCGGGAACATAAATTGAATAGCCCAGCACGGGTTCTTTTGGAAAATACTCAATTAATTTTTCAGTTATACCATTACCGTTAGGATGACCTTTGTTGGTTGCTTGTTGTTGTTCTGTAACATATCGCCAAAAATCCCGAGGGAATAATGAAAGTTGACAATTATCCGCAATTTGTCTTGCAAGATTAGGATTTATTCCTGCAGCAATTAAGCCAGAATATAAATCATCAAGTAGTTTTATTTCATTTGCTGAAATATTAACTCTTTCACTACCCAAATCCACTCCTACCTCCAAAGGGAGAGTGACAAAGGGTTCGATGTTATAATTCGCGAGATCCACTTTATCAGTCGGAATTATATCTTCTGTACACATTTGGCTTTACTTTTAAAAACTAATGTTGTGAACAATAACCATTCGAAAATCAAGTTACTTTTCATACGTAATTAACAACATATTTTGATATCAACTTTTTGGTTTTTGCATCTGTATTACCATATGCTATGTGATTTGCATTCTTTAGCTTAAACACAGTTTTTATGAATGCATTTACCTCTTTCAGGTTCAACCTTTTGATCGTTCTATTCATATCCTCTATTGAGTAAATCTCTTTCCCATAAAAAACCGAGTTTCTAATTCTAACAGCATTCTTATGAAAATTATCGAATTCTATTAAATTTCTATTGATCAAATAATCCTTATAATGTTTTAATTCTTCTTCTGAGATACCGTTTTCATAAAAATTCTTTAACTCCTCCATTAAAATACTAAAAGCTTTTTGATAATGACTTGGAGCAATTTC
>CAZFZJ010000014.1:7716-17614 GCA_964523665.1 uncultured Candidatus Saccharibacteria bacterium | reverse complement strand
TATTATTTTATTAGATGAATTAGATAAGGCTGCTGGTCAGCAAGGATTGTTGGCTGATGTTATGGCTACAATGCTTGAGATATTGGATCCTGAGCAAAATACTACGTTTAGAGATCATTACTTAGATTATCCAATAGATTTATCGCAGGTCATGTTTATTGTTTCGGCAAACAAGTTAGGGACTTTTAGTGCGGCCTTGATGGATCGTCTTGAAGTTATCAAGATGCCATCGTATACAGATGAAGAAAAGCAAGTTATAGCAAGAGATTATCTGTTGCCTAGGGTTAGAGCAACAACTGGTTTAATGGAAGATCAATTACAGTTTTCGCCTGATATATGGCCGATGATTTTAAGACCATTGGGATATGATAGCGGAATTAGATCATTGCAGAGATTGATAGAAAACATGGCACGGCAAGCTGCATTAGAGATCGTGACTGGGAAAAAGACTAAAATATACATCTCTCCTGAAAATTTCAAAGAGTATCTGCCAAAATACACCGTCGCCTAAGTTTATATAGGGGCTACCCTTTTGTTAGCTTTTGTTAAGAATATCCTAATAGTATTGAGATATGCTTGTTCTATGCCATATAAGAACAAAGATAAAAATCTTGGTGTTGGGAAGGTCTTTCATGCATATAATAGAGGCTTCAAGAAAGTTACAGTTTTTATAGATGATACGGATTATTCCCAATTTATTAAGTTTTTGCACGAATATCTCGACCCGGCTTATAAGGTTAGGCGACAGAATTTGCGATTTAATTTTGATGAGAATAAGTATTATGATATTTCAAAACTCACGAAAAAGGTTGATTTATTAGCGTTTTGTTTGATGCCTAGCCATTTTCATTTACTTATTAAGATGAAAACGAGAGATGGAATGTCTGATCTTATAGCAAGAATTTCTTCGCGCTATACAAGGTACTTCAATCGAAAATATGTGAAAGAAGGCGCACTATGGGGAGGAACATATAAGGCAGTGGAAATTAAGAATGAAACACAATTCCGTACTGTGCTAAAGTACATACATGATAATCCTGCTGAATTAGGTGTAGATATTACAAAATATCCTTATTCTAGCCTAAAGTATTATATCGGCGGGTATAGTAACAAATTATTAACAAAAGGGCTGCCCTTCAAATGAGCTTTGATTTAAATACTCTCAACCAAGAACAAAGAAGAGTCGTAACCGAAACGGATGGTGCTGTATTGGTTTTGGCTGGTCCAGGTAGCGGTAAGACAAGAGCGCTGACTTATAAGATTGCCTATTTGATTTCAGAAAAAGGGGTGTATCCCGACGAAATATTGTCGGTAACTTTTACGAATAAGGCTGCGGCAGAGATGAAGTCTAGGGTTATTGCGCTCCTTAACGAATCAAACCATAGTTTTTTTGATAATTACGGAGATAAAGAGAATCATAAGATAAATCCCTCTTGGATAGGAACTTTTCATTCTATTTGTGCCAGGATTTTGCGCGTCGAGTCGACACACCTAACGGTAGACCGCAATTTCGTGATTTATGATACGGACGATTCGCAAAAGTTGATCAAAGAAGCGATGGCTCAATTTGATATTTCCCCAAAAGAGATGAATCCGTCGAGTGTTCAAGGTACAATTTCTCGCGCAAAATCCGAAATGTTAACTCCGCGTGAATTTCAGATGCAAAGCGCTGGGAATTATTTTTACGAGAGAGTCGCCAAAATTTATCCTATTTACCAAAAAAAACTTGAAGATAATAATGCATTGGATTTTGATGATTTGTTGTTAGAGGTTATTCGTCTTTTTGATAATCATCCCGAAATATGGGAAAAATATTCAAACCAATTTAGGTATGTGCTAATCGATGAGTATCAGGATACAAATCGTGTTCAATATGAGTTGGCTAAGCGAATGGCTGATATTCATAAAAATATTACTGTCGTTGGCGATATATCCCAATCAATTTATTCATGGCGCGGTGCTGATTACAGAAACATGCTTCAGTTTCAAAAAGATTATCCAGATGTTAATACAATTAGTCTTGGCAAAAATTATCGTTCTACCGATAAAATTGTGCAGGCAGCGAGGAATGTTATTGAAAATAACTCCACTCATATAAAAATTGAACTCTATACTGAAAATGCTCCTGGAGATGATATTGTTTTATACGAGGCGGAACACGAAAAAGATGAGGCTAGGTTTGTAACCGATACGATTATGCTAAATATTGATTCAAGTACCGAGAATCCGGAATTTTTGGCTGATAAAAGGTACTCTCCATTTGCTGTTTTGTATAGAACCAATGCTCAGTCGAGAACTATTGAAGAAGCGTTTATTAATGCTGGGATCCCTTACAGAATCATTGGTGGAGTTAGATTTTATGATCGCAAAGAGGTTCGCGATGTGTTGGCATATTTAAGAGTTTTTGCAAATCCGAAAGATACTGTTTCGTGGGGGAGGTGTATTAATACTCCTTCGAGAGGTATTGGCAAAGTTTCGTTGAAAAAGATTGCAGATTCTGAATATGATCCTGAGTTAATTGGGGAATTAACCGGCTTGGATTGGAAGGGCTATCTCGAAACTGCCTCGGAGACAGCGCCAATTGTTTTATTGGATGCGGTTTTGAAAGATTTTGGTTATTTGGAATATTTAAATGATGGGACAGAGGAAAGTTTGGCTCGTATTGATAACTTAAAGGAGCTTCGAACGGTGGCAAAACAATTTGAGAACTTAGATGAATTTTTGGAGAATGTTGCGTTGGTTGAATCTTCGAATAAGCCAGATTTGGGCAATAATGATGCCGTTACTTTGATGACGATGCATGCGGCAAAGGGGTTGGAGTTCGAGCAGGTTTTTATTGTGGGGATGGAGGAAGGGATTTTCCCGCATTCAAGGTCTATGACTGATCCTAATGATTTGGAAGAGGAGCGACGTTTATGTTATGTGGGTTTAACACGCGCGCGGAAAAATCTTTATTTAACGTACGCAAGGCGTAGGACATTCTTTGGTCAAACTGGATCGAGTGTTACATCACGCTTCATTAGTGAAATACCTGAAGAACTTATACAATTCCGCTTCGCCTAGGCTTATTCCAAGGGCTACCCTTTTGTTAGCTTTCGTTTAATTCGACTCAATAATTACAATTTGCCCTATTATTCCAGGCGATATTTTAGGTAAGTCAAGAACTATTTAATAACTATTGGGTTATGTAATATTGGCGGATATCATAAGGATGGCCTAATTGATAGATGAAAAGATTCGCTTTGAGCAGTATTCAAATAGTAACTACCAAAGTGTCGAATTAAACTTTTCGTAACAAAAGGGTAGCCCTTTTAGGAGCTTTCAGGCGGTTCTATCGTGATATACTTGGCTTATATGGCCAAAAGGGGTAGGAAACCTAAAAATCAAATAAAATGGGAGGAGTTAAATGGTATGTGGAGGTCGTTGTTAGCCCTGTCTCTTTTAGTAATTGGGGTCATATCGCTCCTAGCTATAGTATCGGGGTTTACTAGTGAATCCGGCAAACTAAACTCTTTTTTACGAATTTATTTGGTTGAAGCATTTGGATTTCTATCCCTGATTTTCCCTATCCTTGTAATTTATGCGTCTTTAGTCGTGATCGGAACGATCAAATTTAAATATCTTAGTTACAAATTCTTAATCGGTTTGTGGATAATGTATCTCTCTATATTAGGGATGCTTGGCGGTTTTGCCGGCACCATGGGAGCATTTATTCACGGCAAAACCGCAGGATACATCTCATCCCCTGGAGCGTTTATTCTATATCTTGTAATTTTATTGATGACGCTAGTGATCCTAACCCAAAAGGGGATTGATGAATGGATCCATGGAATTTTCGCTTTCATCCAAAATTTAATCCAAAAAGTTATTCATATAAAACCTCCAGTAAATGAAGAAGATCAGAAGCTATTACCCGTACCCGCACTAGCTGAATCCGAAAATCATGGTATTAATCTGAATAGCAATCAGCAGATGCCACTTGACGCACAGGTTGAGGACACTGAATTTCTTTCTCCTGAGCCACAAATTGACTTTAATAAGAAGAATTCATTAAATCAAAAGAGCGAAATTGAAATTGTTTCTCCCCCTTCGGCTCCAATTGATGAAGATGCTAAAGACGATCTTATCGAAGAAGATAAGGATTATGCATCTGTCACGGCAACAGTAGCCGAATCAGAAAAAATCCTAGGGGTGCCATTCTCGAATAAGGTTTGGGAGTATCCACCAATTTCTCTGCTTTCCGCTACTCCAAATCAGCCTGCAAATGCCGGGGATGTTAATGAAAGAGCTAAAAGAATAGAAGAAACATTATATTCTTTTGGGATAAAGGCGAAGGTTAAGGATGCAAGCGTTGGTCCTGCCGTCACTCAATATGCGATTAGCATCCCCGAAGGTTCAAAAGCAAACAAAATTTCTAGTTTAGCGACTGATATTGCTTTGCGTATCAAATCGCCAAGTGGATCAGTTCGTATTGAGGCACCAATCCCCGGCAGTGATTTGATTGGTATTGAAGTTCCCAATTACTCCCCTTCAACGGTTTCGTTAAGAAGTGTTTTAGAAAGTACGGTTTTAAAGGCATCCAAAAGCAAATTAGCGGTACCTATTGGTTTAGACGTTTCTGGTAAACCGATTGTTGAAGATATAACCAGGTGGCCGCACGCCTTAATAGCCGGATCAACCGGTTCTGGTAAATCGGTTATGATAAATGCGATTATTTGCAGTTTATTGTTTCGGTGTACTCCTCAAGAACTAAAATTTATAATGATTGACCCAAAAATGGTTGAAATGATTCAGTATAAGGATATCCCACACCTTCTTACTCCTGTTATAACAGATGTAGAACAGAAAGCCGTTTCTGCATTGGCATGGGCGGTTTCTGAAATGGAGCGTAGGTATAAGGCATTCTCAAACGCGGGAGTTAAGGATATTGCGAGCTATAATTCGAAATCAGGTTTTCAGGCTGAGCCATATATTTTGATTATTATTGATGAGTTGGCGGATATGATGATGGTTGCTTCAAGTGATGTTGAAAGGTATATCACCCGTTTGGCTCAAAAAGCGAGGGCAACTGGTATTCACTTGATTATTTCGACACAAAGGCCTTCGGTTAATGTTTTGACTGGCACTATCAAGGCGAATATTCCGACAAGGTTGTCATTTAGAGTTACTTCTAATGTGGATTCAAGAGTTATTATTGATCAGTCTGGAGCAGAAACTTTGATTGGACGAGGAGATATGTTGTTTGTGCCTCCTACAGATTCGAAGCCGAAGCGAATTCAGGGGATTTATGTAAGTGATAACGAAATTAACGCGCTGGCTGATTATTTGAGGGGGACAGGAGTTGCGCCTAATTATCAAGAAGAGATTGTTGAACAGAAAGTCGGTTCTCTGTCATCTTTTAGTGGAGGAGGGTGCAGTACAGATGGACTGGAAGATACGAAGATGCTTGATGCAATTCAGATTGCTATTCAGGAAAATAAAGCCTCTGCCTCTTATTTGCAAAGGAAGTTGAGTTTGGGATATTCTAGGGCGGCTCGAATGGTTGATGATATGGAGGCTGCAGGAATTATTGGCCCACAAAACGGATCCAAACCAAGAGAAGTTTACGTCGCGAGTATTGATGAAGCCGTTGAGCGGCTTAAAGAGATGTACGGCGCTAAATGACGAGGGCTACCCTTTTTTAATCTTTCGTTAAGAATAACCCAATAATTGATAATACTTCGAATTCTGTTGTGTTTACGGCTTGGTTTATTACTATGTTATTACTATTCGGACATTGAAGAGTGTGTACCATCAGTAGAATGTTTGGTTTGATACCTGAATCAATTGTGTTTAAGGCTTTTAGATATAGTATTTCTTTGAGGGTTATTCTTAACATATTTTTAAAAAAGGGTAGCCCTTCTACTATGTGTTTCGTATAATCAACTCATGACAATAGATATCGAAACTGTACTTGCGGTTATCATTACTGCAATAGCACTAAATTTAATATTTATCGGATTTTATATTGTGGGTGTTTTACGAGAAGTTAAAAAGACTGTAAGTAAGGCTGGTCAAATAATTGACGAAGTCGATCAAAGTGTTAAAGATGGAGTAGGTAAGATGACGGCGATGGAAAAGCCGCTCCAAGCAATCGCAACAACCTCAGTAGCATTAGCAGGTGTAATTAGAGGTTCCGGAGCTGTTAAGAAGGCAACGGAATCGATTCTTGCTGCTTCTGGGTTTTCTGAAGAAAATGAAGTTAATAATTCGGCAAAATCAAAACCCTCAAAAAAGCCCAAATGGTTTAAGAAGGGCAAATAACGTTACTCATCCATAAGTAATGATTCGTGAATGAATAGTAAATCATCTGGTTCGTTTCCATCTTTTGATATCCCATATCCCGGAATTTGAAAATATCCTAATTCTCTTGTTGCTTTGAGTACCCCCTGGAAACTATCGGGATCACCATTTGTTCTATCGTGTCGTTCAATGTATAGTATTGATACTCCGTTTCCTTTTTCATCATGTTTTAAAATTTCCATCCAAGGTAAAAATTTCTCGAATCCCTCTATATCACATTTCAGAATGTCTGGAAGAGTCCCCTCAAGGTGCCTATTAATTAAAAATTCAAAGGTTAGTACGTCGATTTCATCGCCAGATCCATCAGATTTAGCAAGAGCAACAGTACAAGTCCCTTCGTAACCATAAGCATGTGTCACTTTCATTCTTGTGTTCTTTGGCCCTACGCCTGCCCGCACAGCACGAATCGGCTCGTCTTTATATCGACTCTTGGATAAGGCAAGATTGGTTTGCATCATTCCAAAATTATTGGCATCTGGCTCCACAGAAACTATTTGATGATCTACTCCTAATCGTTTTAATTGTTCATGAAATTTTAATGTTGCAAGTCCGATATTTGCACCTAGATCAAGAACATAAAGCTTTCTGCCTTTTTCTTGTACTTTTTCAGCTAATTTTTGTGTTAATTCGATTGGTAATCCGTATAAATGTTGCAATTCATATGCAATCCAGTAGTCATCTGTATTGGGTCTAACTGCAATTGGGCCAAAGCCCCTTGCGTTAAGTAAAATAGGGCCATTACGCCCTTCTCTCCCTCGGTATAAACGTGTGAGTTCGACTTTGGACGCCAGATCAGCTCCAGTAATATGTACCATCCGTGCCAATTTTCCGAGTTGATCAAGTTTATCTAAGAGGTTTTCAAGTTCCATAAGTTAAAGCGCTGTATATACTATAGGATAAATAGTCAAGCAGAATCAAAATGCCTTCGGCTATTCTGAGGTAAATCTGCGGGAATTATGATAACATCAAATTGATGTACAATCCTGTCTATCAAATTACTCCTTCGTTATTAAATTCGATCGCGGCTATTGAAGCGGCAAAAGCGGTCATTGAAAATGCACCGCTTTTGCCGCTATACGAACGCCAATTCAAATCAGAGGCAACGCTTCGAAAAGTCCACTTTTCAACAGCGATCGAAGGTAATTATCTAAAACTAAATGAAATAAGAGATATTCTCAACAATCCCCAGCTCGAAAACATAAATAATCCTGAATATCTCCGCTCGATTACAACTTCCGAAGGGGATCTCATGATAGCTAGAAAAAGAGATCTCCACGAGGTTATTAACTATAGGGAAGTTGTGAAATATATAGAAAAACTGACGGATGAATACAAGTTATCCACATCTTCAACACTTAAGCACTTTTTGTTGACTGAATCGATAATAAAGGACATCCATTCTCTCCTCCTTCAAAACATACAAGAGCAGTCACGAGGCAATTATCGTGTGGGCACAGCGGTTTCTGTAAACTTTGCCACCGGGGAAAAGATGTATCCATATGAGGATTTCGGGAATATTGCGGTAAAAATGCGGGAATTTATGGATTGGTTTAATCAGAGTTATCAACAAGATATTCATCCTATAATAAAGGCGGGCCTCGTTCACTTAGAACTTGTTCGTATTCATCCCTTCGAAGAGGGTAATGGACGGCTTGCCAGATCGCTTGCAACTTTATCCCTTTCAATTGACGGATACGATGTCAAACACTTTTTTTGCCTAGATGAATACTATGATTCGAATGCACAAGATTATTATTACTATTTAGGTGAAGGATTTAATGATCCAACAAAATGGCTGGAGTATTTTGCAACCGGAATGGGTATAGAATTTAATCGCATTAAGGATCGAGTATTAAAAATCTCCAAAGATGCAAAGATCAAAGAGAAAGCTGGTCAGATGTTTATAACCGAAAGACAAGAACAGATTATTGAGTGGATAAATGAGCGTGGATACTTTAGAAATCAGGATTTTGATGAACTTTTTCACGACATCTCTGAAGATACAGTCTTGCGTGAACTCAAGGGTTTGATAGAGAATAATATTATAGTTAAGAAAGGCAAAACCAAAAGTGCTAGATATGAGTTTAAGTAGATTATTAATAGTATAAATGGGTCGACAAGTCTTCAGTATTTCAGACGAACCTAGCTATGATGCTTTAGATCAAATTGAAAGTGATGTACGATATCCGGGGGAGAATGGAAAGGACGCATTTGATAGGGCATTTTTCGAAATAAGACAAGTTATGTTTATGTATGATGGAGTAGATTATGCCATTGATTTATATACGACAGAGCAATTTTGTCCCGAACTTGATGAGGTGGTTCGTAATGGGGGTCGGACTGTAAAGAATAGAAGAGGTAATCGATTGATGTTAGGTGAATTTGATCGTATAAAAAAGAATGCACCAGGTCTACTTAGTGTCGTTGCCGAGTACATGAATTCGGCAAGTTTAAAGGGAACAAGATTGAAAGTTTTTATTACCCATGGTGTTCGAATTATTGATGATGAAACAGGTCAAATAGAATGGGGCGCCTCTATATCGAGGTATGCGAGAACACCAGATGGTGACCAACCTTTTAGAGAACAGGATATACTCCCTGCAATGTCTATGAACCAAGCAATCAATGCGTTGCAAACTCCCGACACGGAAGCTCTACTCTGTTTGTGTTGTAATCCTGGTGGTTTTCCCATATTGCCGAATCAAACTAAAGTCTCAATTATATATTATAAGTCTGTAAATGCTCCAACAGGGGAGGCTTCACAGCTAGGGATTATTGAACCAGAAAAACTATGAAAGTATTTTAAGGAATTCGACTTCCGTGATAACCTTTATCTCTAACTGCCTGGCTTTTTCGAGTTTTGAACCGGCATCTTCTCCTGCGATTAGGTAGTCAAGGTCTTTTGTTATGGATGTTTTGTATACTCCTCCATTTTCTTCGATCATTTGGATTAATTCATCTCTGCTGTATTTTTCCTTTTTACCAGTGATTGCAAATGATTTCCCTTCTAATTTATTTGATTTAGTGGAGGATTTGAATTTTAGCCCTTTTTTCAGTAGAGATTCTACAATTGGCCATTTTATTTTTATTTCATCAAGTAGGTGTTGGGCTTTGACTGGGCCGATGCCTTTTACATCTTTAAGGTCATCGGCCCGTAAAGACGGCAGTTTGCTAAATCCATAATGACCGATGAGCCACTTACTTGTTGCAGGACCAATTTCTTTAATCGCAAGTGCTTGTAGTAATTGAGATTCTGTGATTTTGTGCTTCAATGTTTCGCTGATATTGCGAGTTATATTATCTGCGCTTTTTTCTCCAAAACCATCTAGCTGTGCAATTTTTTCTTTATCTAAATCATAAAAATCCAGGATAGAGGAGATTTTAAACTCATTAATAAATCTGACGATTGTTTTGTTCCCAAGGTCCTCAACATCTAATGTCTTAAAGAAATATTCAATAGACTGGCTCTTTTGAGCAGGGCAGCCCTTATTCGTGCACTCTAGATACTTACCTTTTTTGACTAATTTTGTTCCGCAAACTGGGCATTTTGGATTTA
>CAZFZJ010000014.1:0-7700 GCA_964523665.1 uncultured Candidatus Saccharibacteria bacterium | reverse complement strand
ATTTTTCTGGGAGATTATAAGTGCGTTTATTCTGCGGTTTATTTGCGGGAAAAACTTTAGTAATAAAGGGAATGACTTCGCCCGATCTACATACTTCAACTCTAGATCCAATATCTATTCCAGAGTCGAGTACAAATTGAAAATTATGCAATGTGACGTTGCTTACGGTTGCCCCTGATAGGTTTACAGGCTCAATTACCGCAACGCTTGTGATTCTGCCGGTTCTACCGACTTGATCTTTAATATTTTTTACCGTGGTGATCTTGCGCTCCGCAGGGGATTTATATGCAATTTCCCATTTTTCATGATGTTGAGTTCGTCCTAAACTATTAATAATATCGGGATTTGTGGCTTTTATTACTATCCCATCTAGTGGATAGTCGATTCGAAACATTTCTTCTAAAATTTCTTCCCAGCGATCTTCGTCGATTAGGTCTTCCTGAGTAACTTTTATTACCTGTGCTTGATCATGTAAGACGAAATGTACTCCGCCATCATTGAGTGCTTTAATCCCCGAGGGGGAAATTGTTTTTGCCTTGATGATTCCAACCACTGCATTGCGGGGATTCTTGTAGTCTTTTGCCAAATGTTTGTTGAAATAGCTTAAGGGGATGATGATTTCACCATATGCGGAGGTGTTTGGGTTGGATGGAAGTTTTCCTTTGATGTTTAAAAAAGGGAGGCGGAGAGAGATGTCTTCGCCGTGTGTGCCATCACCCCTTGTTGAGAGGGTGTTATTTTGATATCTTGCGGCCATACCGTCGTATTTTGGTTCTACAATGTATTCCTTATCGTTTATTTCTTTGAGCCATTTAATGATATCTGAGTGTGTATATTTTTTGTCCAATGATAACATTGGGGTCGGATGTTCGATATTGCCTATGTCTCCAACCAATTCGAATAGAACAGGGGAGTTGGGTTTTAGTTTCTTTAGTTCTTCGGTTAATTTATCGAATTCCTCGTCTGTAATTTTAGGTTCATTTTTTATGAAGTAGTTAATATTGTGTTCATGTATTTGCTTTTCTAGTTCTTTGACTCTATTCATAACCCCTATTATAGAGGGCTACCCTTTTTTAATAAATTGTTAATTTTGACCGTTAAAGAATTACTATATTACTTTGTTGTGATGCTACTTAAAATAGCTATCGATTGGATGAAAAGGGTGATAGGGAGCAATTCGACATAACCTTATAGGTGTTAAATAGTATTAAAGAAAGAGATAAATACGCAACAATTTAGTGTGAATGGAATTATACGGTCAAAATAACAAAAAGATTAAAAAAGGGTAGCCCTCATAGTTTCGTAGAGGGAATGCGTTGCCAGGCTCCGGTAGGGTACTTATCGCGAAGGTGAATGTAGTAGATTTTAATCCACAAAATTAAGCGTAAAACGTATAGCTGGGCTGCAAACCAAAATTGGCATTGGTTCTTTGCATAACGAAATGGGAAGGTCATCATCTTAAGGTCTTCAAGCAAGCTGCGATTATGAACCGGGCTATCTGGATTATCGAGTTTATATTCACTTTTTATCTTGCTAAGTTGTACGTTTCCTCCCAAACTCCGTGTCTTTTGTGCCATCCAGTCATGAAAATTATTTGGGAATTTTACAAATACCTTTGCCTCGGGCTCGTATCCAAACCGCATATTATTTGTAGCAATCCATAATGAAATGAATGCATCTTCTGCCCGAAGATCTTTTGGTAATGGAAATAGCCCCTCTAATTTGCGAATAGCAAAAAGATAGCCCGACATTGGAGTATATTTGTCTTGGTTTAGTCGAACTTTATGTGCAGCCTCGCAAAATAAATGCGAGTAGAATCCATATTTATGGTTTATATCATCGATTGAAATAGGGTGACCACCAACTGCATCAAGCTCAGAATCGTCCAATAATCTTCGAACGAGTAGATAAATCGAGTCGTCCTCAAGGTACACATCACCATCGGTAAATATAATAATTTCTCCCTTGGCAACTTTATAAGCCATGTTCATTGCGTTCCATTTCCCCAAAGCGTCATCTTTAATTATTTGATAATCGTATGTTTTGTGCGTTTCTAAGCACTCTTTGCCTTTGTTTAGAGTAGGGGCATCAGGAGCCACTAAAATAACCTCAATATAAACGTCATTTAAACGGTCTTTTACAAATCCAACCCCTCTGCATACACTTTGCAAACATCTTCCAATTAGCTTTTCTTCGTTATAGCTGGTAACAACAACTGAGATTCTCATTGACATAATTTTAGCACTAACGCCAATTATAAGGTCGACTAGAGCACCAGGCGTGATAACATTAGCTTATGGATATGATTTACGGGCGCTATTTAATGGGGATTTTGATGTCGCTGTTAATAATAATTGCACTTGTTTTCGCGATTATGCTTGGATATTCGCTAAAAAACAAGTTTGAGGATATTCGACTTACACAGCAACTTGAATCTGCTCGGATACATAACCAGCTCAATATGGATAATTAAAACAGATTGAGCATCTTACTTCCTCCCAATCTTAAATAATTTATAATAAAGCTAATGCAAAAATTAACAACAAAACCATTAAAAGGATTTCGAGACTTTATCCCCGAAGAGTGGGCAGTGCAACAGTACATTTTCGATATCTGGAAAAATGTTTGTGAAAGTTATGGATATAAAGAATATAACGGGCCTGTGCTTGAATCTGTCGATATTTACAACAAATCTGGTGATGATGTAGGGACTTTAGGGAAGGAGCTATACACATTTAAAGACCGTGGAGATAGACAAATCGCACTACGTCCAGAAATGACACCAACAGTTGGAAGAATGATCGCAGAATATGGAAAGAGATATCCCAAGCCAATTAGATGGTACAGCATTGCACAGTTCTTTAGAGCAGAAAACCCGCAAAGAGGCCGTGGCCGCGAATTTTTTCAGCTTAATTTTGATATGTTTGGTACAGATTCAAAATTCGCGGATATAGAAATACTTCAGATGGCAATAGACATAATGTTGGCATATGGTGCTGATGAATCAATGTTTAAGCTTTATATTAATGACCGTCGTTTCATGAACTCCTTTTTAAAATCGATTCTTGATAATGAGGAAAAAATTATCCCAGTAATCAGAATTATGGATAAAAGAGCCAAATTATCGCAAGAAGCTTTTAACGATATGTTGACTGAGATCGGTCTAGATAAATCGCAAATTAATAAGCTTGATGAATACATTAATCTAACTGCCGATGATTTGAAGAACTATACAAACCTCGAAGGTAGCAATGAGTTAATTGAATTGTTAAATCTCTTAAATTTAACAAAATATGGGAAATACTGTGTGTTTAATCCCTCACTTGCTAGGGGATTTGATTACTATACTGGGATGGTGTTCGAAGTTTTTGATAAAAATCCTCAAAACAACAGATCGATGTTTGGTGGGGGAAGATACGACAAACTCGTAGATTTATTTTCTAGTGAAGGAGTCTCCGCCGTTGGTTGTGCTCCTGGAGATGTTACAGCAAGATTGTTTTTGGAATCATGGAATTTACTCCCCAAAGAATTTAATGCAAAAACAGAAACATATTATCTCCCAATATTGACCAATGAAGGCTTTGAGAAGTTGATAGTAATTGCACAATCATTGCGTGAAGATGGCAAAAGCGTGATAATGGGAGTTGCAGAGGAATCGATTTCAAAAGCTCTTGGCTCTGCGAATAAAATTAAATCAGACTATATTGTTATCGCAGGAGAAGAAGAACTTTCAAGCGGACAGTATAAAATTAAAAACATGGTTTCGGGTGACGAAAAATTTATTAGTTTATGATATTTAAGGAGGTGAATATTCATTCATGGCAGACGAAACTAAAGGTGCAGAGGTTAAAACAGAAAAAACCTCAAGCGCTCCTAAACAGAGCGATTCAAACATAATTGCAGCTTTGAGTTATCTTTGGATTCTTTCAGTTGTATTTTATATTCTCAAAAAAGACGATCAATTCGTTGTATTTCATGCCAGACAAGCGATGATCGTATTTGCGATTTCTGTCGTCGGTTGGGCAACATCATTTATTTTTGGGATTGGAGTTATTATCTCTATTGTCGCATTAGTTTTGATGATAATCGGCGGGTTAAAAGCATATAAGGGAGAAAGATATAAACTTCCTGTGATTGCTGATTATGCAGAAAAAATCAATTTCTAATGGATTCGTTTAAAGATGTTTTAGCAAAAATTCAAGAGAAGGAACTTGGGAAGTATGCAAAACACGAATGGCAAATTTATGCCTATAATCTTGCAAGATGGTTAGGAGATTTGGAAAGAGTCTCCTTTTATATGCAACTTGCAAAGACAGAAGATCGAAATTTAATACAAGGAGCTTGGGATTTTGTAAAGGAATCAAATCCTAAATCAAAACCCAAGCTTTTTTTGTGGAAACTATCACAACTTCGCAAAGAAAGGGCAGAAAAAGAGAAGGAACCTAAAAAACCTTCCTGAACACTTCACTATATCCTCAAAATCTGTTTTAATTTAAGTAATGAATAATCCAATTTTGGTTAGGTATAAAATCCTCCTTTTAATTGCTCTTGTGGTTTCGCTTGGAATAATTGCGCTTGGTAACGTTAGCGTTTGGTATCAGGCGGTTTTTATTATTTTGGGAGGATTATTAGGAGTTGTTTTTCTTGATTTTGAGTATGTTATTGAAGCTTTTTTAACAAATCCTACGGCATCAACATCTGTTTCCTTAAAGGATTCTGTAAAAAAAAGTGGAGTAGTTGGGTTTGTGAAATATATAAATGAAAATGAAAAATCATATACAGATTTGCCCATTCGAAGTGTTTTGTTTCAAGTTTTGCTACTAATTTTCGCTTATTATATTGTTTTTACGCATGCTTTTCCTTTTGCTATCTCGATGATTCTTACAATGATGGGAGTTATGTTATATGATCAAGCGATGGAACTTGCGCAAACAGGTACGTTGAATCGATGGTTTTGGGTTTATAATGGCTCGGTTTCGCAAAAAGGTGCTTGGGGATACATTTTATTCCTGTTTGCACTCTTTATTCTATTATTCATGTTCATTTAAATTAGGCGAAGATGTCAAAACTTCTGTGTATCGGACATATTACATTGGATACATTTCTCTTTGTTGATGATGTAGAAATTCATTGTGGGTTGGATGATAAGGAGTGTGTGGTTTCTTTCCCTTATGGTGCAAAAATTCCTGTTTCACATGTTCACTACGGAATCGGCGGAGGTGCTGCAAATGTTGTAATAGGGACGAAGCTTCTAGGTATCGATTCAGGAATTTTTGCGGTAATCGGAGATGATAGGCAGGGCAAGGAGATCACTGAGTTGTTTGAATCCCATGGAGTTTCAAACGATTTGATTAAAAAAGATCGCAATTTAACCGATCAATCTTCAATAATATCTTATGGTAACGAACGGACAATCTTTTCATATAATGCGGATCGAGATTTTAACCTATCCGATGTCGAAATTGATAGATATGATCACTTGTTTGTTTCTTCTATCGGCCAAAATGTTGATTTAGTTTATGATCAACTAATTGAATTTAAACTACGAAAACCAGAGATCCCTTTATATTACAATCCAGGAAGCAAAGAGCTTAAATTTGCGCATCATTCTATCCAAAAATTATTGCCTGTGGTTGATTACTTGATTGCAAATGTTGAGGAGGGGTGTGTTTTGCTTAACCCAGGGTTAAAGCGCGAAGCGATAGAAATGGAAGATTTAATAAGTATGTTGCAACAAAGGGGCATAAAAAATGTTGTATTAACAGATGCTGAGCGCGGAGTTTATTTTAATGATGGTTATAGTGTTGAGCATTTAGATGCGAAATTGGTAAAGCCTGTTGAAAAAACAGGAGCGGGAGACGCGTTCGCTTCTGGTTTTATTTCCGCGACGATTTATGGCAAATCTGTTAAACAAGCTGTATATTGGGGAATTTTGAATAGCTCTTCTGTGGTTCTTAAGCCAGGAGCACAAAATGGACTTATGAATTTGGCAGAGATTCAGGTTGCTGAGAAGTCTTAGGTGTAACCAATGATTCGGTTACTTCTATTGTTTTTTTAACTACATTTGGATCGATATCTGTTGATTCAGTGTGGATATTATAAACAAAAGTATTTCCGAACAAAGACATTACCAAAAGGGGCAAAAGTGATCCTACTGTCAAAGCCATTCTGACAATGAATTCATCAGTGTAATCTATTCCCAGCACAATCATTAATGTTAGAGGTGATAATCGTCCTAAATTAAAAAAGACCTCAGTAAATAGTTTGTATTCAGGAATCATATATTGTTTGCTGCTATCTTGGTTTGTAAGATTTTCTATAGTTGTGTTATAGCCTATTGTTCCAGAGACTTCGTTCATTGTCATTATTAACATGTAGGTTAATAGAACATAAATATTAAAATTTGTTATAAGTAGGATACTGGTTCCTGCCAAGAGTAGTGCAGATACGGCATAGTAGTTTTTATATGTAAAATTATTAGAGGTTTTTGTTACAACAATATTAAAAAAAACTGCAAAAATGATTAGTAATGTATTAACTAGACCCCAATCCAAAAAATCCCCGACAAAAAAGAGTAGGGTTACAGGAATTAATGTTTGATTAATCCCATCATAAAATCCGTCTAAATATTCACTCCTAGATATCATTCCTTTTAGAGGGTTGGTACCTGGGAATTTAAAGACATTGAAAACTTGCGATTTTTTTGTCTGAAAATCGTTACTCAAAAATACGATTAAGATTGAGTTAATGACTAAAGATGCCAAAATAATTTGAAAGAGTAGGTTGAATCCCCAATGGCTGTATACAATATAAGAGGATATAAATGTTGCGATAAGTTTAATTATTTCCCACCAAAAGAGTTTTGTTCCTTGGACGATGTATTCCGGGTTGATTGATTCGTATTTTCGTTCAAAGACATATTCTGCAACGTTTTTGAATCCTGATCCAATTCCTCCAAGTACGCCAAGAAGAACAATTTGTTCGACTCCTATAGCATCATACATCATAATAAATAGCAATGCTTGACCAGTTTGGAAAAACGCCCCAAGTAATGAGGCAATTTTAGGGGAGATTTTGTTACAAACGTATACGGATATTAGTGAACCTAATGGAGATCCCGCAAAAAAAACAGCGGCAAAGATCAAGATGGGGTAGAGTGACTGTTGGGTTTCCCAAATGTAAAGGGTAATGAAGGTAAAAGATATAAATTCGATATAAGAGGAGATTTTTCTAAAGGTTCGCCATATGAAATACATAATAATAGTTTACACTGAATTGTTTTGAGGTGAGTTGCGGGAATTTTATTTGCTATATATTACGACATCTCGCATGCGCATTTTCAAATATTAAAAAGTTATGAACTGGGTGTGTTTTTTAGTGTTTTTTTCAAAAATGCAGTAGGTTGTGCGAAGAATATTTTTAAAAAATTGAGTAGGGTTTGTTGAAAAAAATAAGTCCTCCCCCGAGGTCGTTGAAATTTTATGACAGAGTCGCATATAATGAGCTCAACATGGATAACCTTTTAAAGACCCAACTCGGATTAGCGATTATAGGTATTGCGATAAGTGCATATTTATTCTCGGTTAAGACTTTTAGTTTAGATCCGGTTTGTGGTGTTTCAAGCTGCGGGGTGGTTAATAATAGCGTGTATTCAATGTTTTTGGGCGTTCCAATCTCTGCTTGGGGGTTGTTATTTTACT
>CAZFZJ010000013.1:7735-19491 GCA_964523665.1 uncultured Candidatus Saccharibacteria bacterium | reverse complement strand
CCCAATGATGCAACAATATTTGGAAATCAAAAAAGAATACCCGGAATGTTTACTGTTTTATAGAATGGGCGATTTCTACGAACTTTTTTTAGAAGATGCAGAAATCGCATCTAAAATCTTAGACATTACACTTACATCTAGAAATAAAGGTACTGATACAAAAATTCCTATGTGTGGAGTTCCATTCCATTCTGTTGATCAATATTTATCAAAGATTGTTCAAGCAGGTTATAAAGCAGCAATATGCGAACAAGTTTCTAAACCAACACCAGGCAAAGAACTAGTTCAAAGAAAAGTTATTAGGATCATTACGCCAGGGACAGTCATTGATGAAAATCTCTTGGACAAGCGTAAAAACAATTACCTTCTAACCTTTAAATCAGAAAGAAATAGAACTTGTATCGCTTATTCTGACCTTAGCACCGGAGAATTTAATATTATTAACATTAACTCAGCTGAATTAAACGTAATTAAAAATGAAATCAAAATTATATCACCAAGCGAAATCGTTCTAAGCAATGAACAATATAAAACAGATCAAATACTAACCTCGATGTCTGATCTAGATTCAATTAATTTGAATCACTACGAATTTGAAAAGAGGGACAACACAAGAGGATTAACACGAATTAGAGAAGCATTTAGAGTTAAATCACTTACTGTTTTTGAGATTGATGAAAAAGATAGCCTTGCAATCGTAGTAATTAATAATCTGCTTGATTATGTCGAATACACACAAAAGGGACGTGCAAAAAATTTATCTAAAATTAAAAATCATCGATCTGAAAATTTTTTGCGCATAGATTCAGAAAGCATAGTAAATTTGGAATTATTTAGATCGAATAAAACATTTTCATCTTCTAAAGACGCATCGTTTATTAACCTAATCGATAAAACTCAGACACCAATGGGAGCAAGATTACTTAGGGAATGGGTAATTAAGCCACTTATATCAAAAGGTAAAATCGAAGAGCGTTTAAATGCTGTTTTAACCCTTACAGAATCACATCAACTAAGATCCTCACTCGAAGATAATTTACACAAAATTAATGATATTGAAAGAATCATGGCTCGGTTAGCAGTAGGAACAGGAAACGCCAGAGATTTGAGAAATTTATCATCCAGCTTAAATTTTGCTGTCGAAACGATTGCGTTACTAAATGAAAATAGGGCATTCAAGCCGTATATGTCTTTGCTCAGCAGCAATAGTATCGCCAATATAAAAAATATTATCAGGCAAATTGAAGAAACGATTGTAGAAGAACCTCCATTTTCTATTCGAGAAGGGGGGATGATAAAATCCGGAATTAACGAAAACTTAGATGAAATAAATGCCAATATTGAAAGGAGTAAATTTTGGATTGAAAACTTAGAAACCTCGGAAAGACAAAAAACAGGTATAAATAATTTGAAAGTCGGTTTTAATAGAGTTTTCGGATACTACATTGAAGTTACAAAATCTAATGTTCATATGGTACCCGAACACTATCACCGCAAACAAACACTAGTAAACGCAGAAAGATATATTACACAGGAATTAAAAGAAAAAGAAGATATTGTTCTAAGTGCAAAGGAAAAAATCGACGAAATAGAATTTGAAATATTTTCACAAACAGTACAAAAGGTGTTTGAATTTGTGAGAGAAATTTCGAATATATCAACAACGGTTGCTTATGTTGATTGTATTACCGGTTTTGCAATTCTAGCGCTTGATCGAAGTTATATAAGACCGAAAATTTTTGAATCCGATCATTTTGATACAATAATCACTGAAGGACGTCACCCAGTAGTTGAATCAGTATTAAGTCGAGGCGAATTTGCACCAAATACAACAGAATTAAGTAAGCAATCTTTTCTTCATTTAATAACAGGGCCAAACATGGCTGGTAAATCAACATATATTAGGCAAGTTGCATTGATTCAGATAATGGCACAAATGGGAAGTTTTGTTCCAGCTGAGAATGCTGAAATTAGTATTGTGGATGCAGTTTATACAAGAATCGGAGCAGGTGATGCATTAGCACAAGGTCTTAGTACATTTATGGTCGAAATGATTGAAACCGCAAAAATTCTAAATAATGCAACAAAAAGTTCTCTAATTATTTTGGATGAAGTAGGAAGAGGAACCAGTACAATTGATGGATTATCAATAGCACAAGCCTCGGTTGAGTTTATTCATAATAAGATTGGTGCAAAAACTTTATTTGCCACGCACTTTCATGAACTAACAGACCTCGACCAAAGATTAAAACATCTTAAAAATTATCATGTGGAAATCGCCGAAAAAGATGGCGAAATTAAGTTTTTGCACAAGGTCTCTGCAGGAGGCACAGACAAAAGCTACGGAATAGAAGTCGCAAAACTTGCTGGTGTACCTGAAGAAGTTATTAATCGTGCTAAACAAATTTTAAACAAAAATACCACAAACCAGTTGAAATTAAGCCTGTAGGATCAAATTTAATCTATATACACAATCTTGGCTCTGCCTCTTGATCTTCATCTTGTAACCAATTTGCAATAGCTGGTAAAATCTCCTCTTTATAAACATCTCCAACAAGTAGATCACACTCTAACGGATCAATCCACTTCAACTCCTCAATCTCACTCGACAACGTAATCTCACCAACAAATTCTTTAACAATAAATACAGTTACATCGGAAATACGACCAGGGTACTTTCCTGAAGGTCTGGAATAGTTTCCTAGTTTAGCTAAACAACTTTGCTCTACAGAAATTGATAGCTCCTCTTCCAATTCGCGTATTAGGGCTTCAACGTGCGTTTCTCCTTTTTCTAATTTGCCTCCGGGTAAAGACCAGTGTTGATTATTTTTTGCTCGAACAAATAGCACTTTCCCATCAATACTAATCACACCAACTGCTTTTCGGATTAAATTATTTGTAGTCATAATTTAAGAGGCAGGTTATTCAATTATAGGCCTTGTCTTTTTAAGTCTGAGAACTACTTCGTGTTCACGAATCGGCACGGTATATAATCAAACCATCGATTGCATATTATTTTACCGCATAAACCACAGTCACGGTTTTTCCTATTGCAGTTGTTCCAGTCTGTACATCGGCTCCGCCACCTCCCATTCCCATACCTTCGGATTTAAACATTGGTGCATACATTGAAACTCCATTGCCTCCTTCTACAATACTTATTGGATCTCCTAATTTTACTCCCATTGATTCAGCAACAACTTGGGCTTTTGCTTTTGCATCATCTATTGCAGGCTTGAGCAAATCATCCCCATACATGCTTTCTGAATCTACGGTGAGGTTTGGTCCCCATACATTATCTGCACCTGAATCACTTAAGAGATTTGTAAGATCGTTTACTCTTGAAACATCTCGAAGTTTCACTTCAACAGAATTGCTAACTCTCCATTTACCTTTTGTGGATTCTTGAGTTGAAGGATTCCATTTGTCTTCTTGATAAATATTTATGCTTTGGGTTTTTATATCACGCTCTTCAATGCCAAATTGTTTTAATTTATTTACAAGTTCAGAAACTTTTCCGTTAACTTCTTCAATTGCTTTTTCTTTTTCCTCTTGCAAAGAAGAAATCGAGGCAGTGAAGCTAGCAGTTTCATTTGCTTTATCAGATTGTGCATTACCTTGTACGGTTATGTACTTTGGTTGATTCCAAGTTAATGAACCCCAATTAATATTTTTCCATGGGAAAAAATACGCCACAGCTAATAACACGACTAGGAACAGGTAAGGAGAAAATTGTTTTAACATAACTTTAATTTAGCACATTCGATAATTTTTGATAATGGAGATGACCTCTCCAAGTGGTATATTTAGGCCTCTTGATTCGGGTACTGTTCGGGTGTATACATAGAATATGGTAGAGCAAATAAATCAACCTGTTTCGGTTTTATACCTCCACAATAAGAATAAAAAAATGATGCTTCCGGTTCGGATTACTTGGAACAATCAGATGTATACGATTAATAAAGTTGGGTTTCATTATAAAACAGTAAAATCAGGCGAAGTTAAACACTATTTTTACGTAACGGCAGGTGATGCTTATTTTAAAATCAGCCTGGATACCAAAACTTTAGAAACAGTTTTAGAGGAGGCGGGAAATGGATTACCAAGTTAAATCAGGATTTAACCGAGCAGATGCAAATGTAATGCATATAGATATAAATTCGTGTTTTGCAACAATCGAGCAACAATCAAATCCGTTCTTAAGAGGAAAAGTAATGGGAGTCGCGCCTTATTTATCTGAGCATTCAACTATTATTGCCGCATCACGCGAAGCGAAGGTTTTTGGAATTAAAACGGGATTTAAAGTATGGGAGGCTAAAAAAATTTACCCAGGGATTATTATCGTTAAGCCCGATGTCGATAAGTATAAGGCAGTGCATAATCAGATGTATCAAATGCTACAGGAATACTCAGCGGTTGTTGACCCAAAGTCCATTGATGAGTTTGTTGTGGATTTTAATATGTCGCCGTATTCATACAATCAAGCGGTAATGAAAGTTTTGGAGATTAAAAAAAGAGTTCGGGAGGAGATCGGAGAATGGATAACCGTCTCTGTTGGGATGGGGCCAAATCGGTTCTTGGCAAAAACAGGTGCGGGATTAAAAAAGCCTGACGGTTTTGATATTATAAATTACCGAAATTATATGGAAATTTATCGAAAGTTAAAATTACAGGATTTATGCGGAATAGCATCACAAAATGCTTTACGACTTAACCGGGCAGGAATATTTACGGTTGAGGATTTCTATTCGGCGGATTTGACGAAAGTCAAATCCGCCTTGAAAACTGTAGCAGCTTACCACTGGTATATGAAATTAAGAGGCTGGGAAACCGAAGATTTTCAAACACATCGTAGCAGTTTTTCACACTCATATATATTGAAGGAAAATTTTTATTCGATTGAACAAGCCAAACCAATAATAAACAAACTTTGTGTAAAACTTGGGTGGCGAATGCGGTCACATAACTACATGGCGCAGGCCATATATATAGGCATTAGCTACCACAATTCACCAAAGTTCAAAAATATGATGACAACAAAACGATCAATTTTTCAGGATTCAGAGATTTACAAAGAGTGCCTTAAACTACTGCGTCACAATAAAACAAATGGTGACCGCATTCGCCAAATTGAAATCGCATGCTTTAGACTTCACACGCAAGATAACTATCAACTCGATATATTCCAGAATATAAAACGCGATCTAGATTTTTATGGATCAGTTGATACCATCAACAAAAAATGGGGCAGATATTCACTAATTCCATCCGTTATGATTCCAGCGCTAGATACAGCCACTGAGAGGATCTCATTCGGCCGATCCCTCCAAACTAACCTCTACTCCTAGATACCGTCCTAAATACAGGGCTACCCCGCAACGAAGAGAGCGTGCTAGAATCGACCTATGGGGAAAATTCATGCATTATCACAGGAAGTTATTAATAAAATTGCTGCAGGCGAAGTAGTAGAAAGACCAGCATCGGTTGTAAAAGAGCTCTTGGACAATGCATACGACGCAAAAGCCTCTATGATATCGGTTGAAATCGTAGAAGGCGGTACGCAAAAAATCCAAATAACCGACAATGGTATCGGAATGGCAGAAGAAGACGCCCTCATGGCGTTTGAGCGACACACAACAAGCAAAATAAACACCGACATGGATCTCCTTTCTCTTAAAACATATGGCTTTCGAGGAGAAGCACTTTCTAGCATTGCAGCAGTATCAAAAGTAACCCTAAAAACAAGAAGAGGCGAGGACCCTACCGGCATTGAGCTACGATACGAAGGCGGAATGTTAACAAAGCATGAAAAAGTCGGGGCTCCTGTTGGCACAACAATCATCGTCGAAGATTTATTCTTCAATGTTCCAGCAAGAAAAGAATTCATGAAGGCAACACAACAAGAATACAAAAATATTCTTGAAGTAGTAAATCATTATGCAATAGCAAATCCTAGCATCGGATTAACTCTAATCAATAATGGAAAAGTTATCTATAACTTACCAAAAGACCATCAACTTGAAGATCGTGTAAGAGAAATCTTCGGTCAAGACACATTCGGCAATTTGTTACCAATTTTCTACGAACATCCACATCTTGAAATTTATGGATATATCGGCAAACCAGAATTAGCATCAGAGCGAAAAAAGAATCAATACATATTCGTTAATAAGAGAGCCATCGAGAATAAAAATATTGCCTTTGCAATTAAAGAATCCTATTCCAGCTTAATTCCGAAAAACACTTATCCGGCCTTTGTGATATTTATAGATGTTCCGGGGAATATCGTCGATGTTAACGTTCATCCCCGAAAAGAAGAGGTAAAATTTTCAGACGACAAATTAATTTTTGAAGGAGTAAGATCCGCATCTAAAAAAGCACTCGAAAGATTCAACCTAACACCAGGTAATAATTTTAATCAGAAAGCAGCATCATCATTTGGACCACCTTTTGGAGGTGCAACTGGTGGGTTTGGAGGAGGATTTGGTACGGGGACTTCGGGAGGATTCGGTAATCCGACTCCCGGTGGCTTTGGCTCTAAACCACCATACACACTACAAACTGGTTCACCTTTTAGCAAACCACCAATACCGGGAGCCAGAAATACTCCCAAGCCAGAGTTTGGTTCATATAAACCATATAATGATCCATTCAAAAAACCGCTTGATACTAAATTACCACCGACACCAAAAGTCGGAGACAAACCATTTGGAACGGATCCAATGTTTGACGATCCATTCGAAGATGATCCATTTACTCCAAAACAACCGGGAATTGGATTAACACCAAATCCCAATGGTTATAACGGACAAATCTTTGTACTTCAAAACCTTTATATTTTCACAGAAGCTCAAGACGGTGTAAAAATTTATGATCAGCATGCACTTCACGAACGCGTCTTGTTCGAGAAATTTAAAGCAGCATACAAAGAACACAAAGATCAAAAGAACACACAAAAACTTGCAGTACCAATTGTTGTAAATCTTTCAGTATCAGACAGTGAATTATTCAATCAACACAAAGAATATTTTGTTAACTTAGGTTTTGAGATTGAGGATTTCGGACCTAATTCATTTAAATTGACCGAAATCCCTGCCATCCTTGTCAATCGAGATCTTAAAAAAATAATCCCAGATCTACTAAACGATCTAGAAAATGAAGCACTCGATAAACCAAATGAAAATTTCGAAGATAAAATGCTATCATATTTAGCTTGCAGGTCAGCCTACAAAGCAGGGGATTTCATCACAGACGAAGAAATATACCAACTCCTTTCAGACATCCAAGGATTAGAAAATAAATATACTTGCCCGCATGGAAGACCATTCCAGGTCGAAATATCCACAACAGAGCTCGAGAAAATGTTCCTTCGCAAGTAACCAGACAATAGGTGTAGTAAACTTTCCTTGTATGGATGATATTGTTTATATTGATCCGCAAGTTAAGAAACAAAAACGCAAGAAAATTGTCGCATTAGTGCTTCTCATTTTAGCAATTCTCTCAATTTATCCTACATATACATACTTAAATTCGTATTTTGATGTACTAGGACATAAACAAGAATTGCGTGAGCTAGTTAAATCAGCCCAAAATGAAGAAGCTGTACTGCCAACTCCTCCTGTTGCCGAAGTCGAAACGACACAAAAAGTCTGTGAATACATAGACTATATTCATAAAGAAATTTCATTGCCAGATTCTGATGACAAAATTCAAAAAAATATTGGTTATCAAAATAACAAAGTGGGAATCTATATTTATGCTGAGGTTGATGATTTCGTAAAACTTGCAGATGAACTAGTAAACTCTAATGGCGGCGAATGGGGCTATGTTCTAATCCCATACAATGTGAAAGATTATAATAGCGATCGCTGGGGAAAATTATTTCAAAGACTCTCTGAAAAAAAACTAATCCCAATAATTCAGCTTTGGGATCTTGATTTGGATGTTGATAAAGTTGACAAGCAAATTCAAAAATCAGCGGAATTTTTAGATAGCCTTAAGTGGCCAATTCAATACAGATATGTAAGTGTCTATAACGAGCCAAACGATTCAAAATTCTGGAAAGGCAAAGCCAACCCCGAAGAATACGCAACAATACTTGAAAAGACTATTAACACTTTCAAAGCCCTAGACAGTGATTTTTTCATGATGAACGGAGCAATGAATGCATCAGCCAGATCAGGTGGAGATTACATTGATGCAAGAGAATTTATGAGAAGAATGAATAACCAAGTCCCAGGGATTTTTAACAGACTTGATGGATGGGCATCTCACCCATACCCGCAACCAAATTTTTCGGGATCACCAAGTGCAACCGGTCGTGACAGCATTAGAGCATACGAATGGGAATTAAACATTCTAAAAAATGACTTCAAGGTAGATATTTCTGACCTTCCCGTATTCATTACTGAGACCGGATGGACTCATCGTGAATCAGAATTCGAAGATAGCAATTCAAACGGTTATAAATTCAACAAATACCAAGTCGCTGACAATATCAAATATGCTTTTGAAAAAGTTTGGTTGCCTGATGATCGTGTAGTAGCCGTAACTCCATTTACAATAAGATATGGAAAACCTTTTGATCACTTTTCATGGGTTACAACAAATAATGGGCCATACCCACAATTTGAGGCCGTTCAAAGTATTAAAAAAGTAAAAGGGAATCCACCAGTTGTAACTTACTACCCTCGTAAAATACTTCAGTGCAAACAGGAAGTAATTCAATAGATCCGTCTCTCTATAAAAACATTCTAGGATATTGTAAAATCAACCCATGAGCAAGGTATCAACAGATCCAACAAAAATTGAGGAATTACTAACAAGAGGGGTACACACAGTTTATACCTATGAAGAATTAAAGACAAAATTACTCTCGGGTAAACAACTCCACATAAAACTTGGAACTGATGTCACAGGCTATCAACTCACACTTGGTCACGCTGTTGTACAACGGAAAGTCCGTGATTTTCAGGAACTCGGCCATCGAGTTACCATGATAATCGGTGATTTTACAACCTTAGTAGGGGATCATTCAGATAAAACTGATCAACGCAACGAGACAAACTTAGACCAGATTCGAGAATTCGAGAAAAATTACTTCCCACAATTTTATAGAACTGTATTAGAAGCACAGTGCGAAATCAGACATAACTCAGAATGGCTCAAAGAGCTAGATTTTAAAGGGATAATCGAATTAGCAAAGCAATTTACTGTCCAACAAATGCTTGATAGAGAAACCACTTTGCTTCGTTATAAGAATCATAAACCAATAGGGCTTGATGAATTTCTATACCCATTGATGCAAGGATACGATTCTGTTGCACTAAATTGTGATGTCGAACTAGGTGGCAGTGATCAAACTTTTAATATTTTAGCCGGCAGAAAATTAATGGAATCAAAAGGCAAAACACCACAAAGCGCCCTAATGACAAAATTATTAACAGGAAGCGATGGTAAGAAAATGAGTAAAAGCTCAACAAATTTTATTCCAATTGACGCATCTGCTGAGGATATGTTTGGGAAGTTAATGTCAATCGCAGATGAACTGATCCCCGAATACATGGAGCTTATAACTCGGATACCGATGGATAAGATAGGGGAATACAAAAAAGAAATGACCAATGGAGCTAATCCAATGGAATTTAAGAAAATCTTAGCTCGAGATGTTGTCGAGTTCTACTTCGATAAACAAAAAGCGATTAAAGCCGAAGAACATTTTGCGAATACTGTTCAAAATAAAAATTTCGAAGAAAGCGCAAAAGAAATGCATATCGAAACAGGAACAACGCTCCTCGAGCTTGTCAAACAGAGTGGATTCATTGCATCAGGGAAGGAAGCTCAACGAGTAATAGAACAAGGAGGAGTCACTGTAGATGGAGTAAAATTTACAGATGCAAAACAAATTATAGATGCTAAGCCAGGCAGTATCATTAAAATCGGCAAAAGAAATGCCGTTAAATTATTATGAAATTACGAAGAAAAAAAATAAATTGGGCACACATTACTAAAGTAGCAGTGTTATTATTTGCTCTTATCGCAATGCTACTGACATTAATATTGCCGTTCATTCCATACTAAGAGTCATATCAAGCTCATCGACAAATTCTATTCTGCTTTATAATGTGGTTATGATCAGCCAATATGATCCCGTTTCAAAAATTTCAGGAATTGGGCCAAAATACCAACGACTACTAGAAAATCTAAATATATTCACAGTGCTTGATCTATTAAATCATATTCCGTTTAGATACGAAGATCGAACCCACATACTAAAAATTGCGGAGCTACAACCAGATATTGATGCATCAATATTCGTGACTGTCGAAAAAATCTCTAACTTCTTTACACAACGAGGTTATCGATTAACAAAAGCTCGAGTGTATGATGACACCGGAAAAATAGATGTTATTTGGTTTAATCAAACCTTTTTGACCAAATCAATAAAAGCCGGTAACAAAGTACTTCTATTTGGAAAAGTAATTTTTAATAAATCAAAACCAACTCTTAATAGTCCTGAATGGGAAATAGTTAATAAGGATAAAATCGATAATCTCGAATCACTTGCAGAAATTATCCCAATTTATCCTACTACTGAGGGAATATCCTCTAAATGGTTAAGAAAAAAAATATCTGAAATCATAAATAGTATCGAAGTTTCAGAATATCTACCCACAGAGATTTTAAATGAATATAATCTTCCAGGTAGATATGAGGCACTTAAACTAATACATACACCAAAAGAACTTCCCGACATTAACAAGGCAAAATATCGACTGGCATTCGACGAATTACTTTTAATACATTTAGAAGGATTTAAAACAAGAGATGATTGGAAGAATAAACAAAACGGACACATAATTAAAATTGATAAAGAGAAGGTAGAGGAATATAAGAATTTATCTCCATTTGCCCATACACAAGCACAGCTTAGATCTATTGGAGAGATCTTGGAAGATTTATCACAAAAATCACCAATGAATAGACTGTTACAAGGTGATGTCGGAAGTGGAAAAACAGCAGTCGCAGAAGTGGCGATTTTTGCCTGCCTACATGCGGGTTTTAGCGCTCTCTTTATGGCCCCCACACAAATACTCGCCAAACAACACTACCAAAAAATCGCACCAAAACTCGAGAAATTCGGATTTACATCACTCCTTTTAACAGGTGATGTAAAAATGACACCTGAAATAACTAAAGGAAAGCCCCACTTAGTCATTGCAACACATGCGATCTTGCATAATCTGGATAAATTTCATAATTTCGGATTAATTATAATCGATGAACAACACAAATTCGGAGTCGAACAGCGCTCAAAAGTCATTGAATATTTCACCAATGACAATATCGTGCCGAATCTTCTTACCATGACCGCAACTCCAATACCAAGAAGCCTTGCACTTACATTATATGGCGATTTAGATCTATCAATAATTGATGAGATGCCAAAAGAGAGAAAAAGAGTAATAACATGGGTATTACCCGAATCTAAACGTATACAATCTTATAAATGGATTTTGCAAGAAATAGAAAACAATAATAATCAAGTATTTATCGTTTGCCCATTCATCGAGAAATCAGATTTCGAAACATTTAGAGATGTGAAAGCCGCAGAGTCAGAATTTGAGCGAATTCGTAAAATCTTCCCCCAACGCATTAGAATCGATTTATTACACGGGAAAACAAAAGATAAAGAAGACGTAATAAAACGTTTCAGAGATAAAAAAACAGATATTCTGGTAGCAACTCCTGTTATT
>CAZFZJ010000013.1:4831-7716 GCA_964523665.1 uncultured Candidatus Saccharibacteria bacterium | reverse complement strand
GAGTAGATGTACCTTCGGCAAACATCATGATAATTGAAAACCCCGAAAGATTTGGACTAGCATCACTACATCAATTACGGGGCAGGGTAGGGCGAGGAAACGAACAAGGATACTGTATTCTCTTTACATCTAGCAATACATCGGAAGGTGCATCTAGAGTTAAAAATCTCGAAAGAATTTATGATGGATCAAAACTTGCAGAGCTTGATATGAAGATACGGGGACCTGGGAATATTTACGGCACACAACAACACGGTTACTTATTCTTAAAAATTGCAGACTTAACAGATGTTGAATTCATAAAAAAATCAAAAGAAATTGCATATCAATTATTTGTAAATCGTGAAAAATACCCTAAAATTAAGGAAATCATAGAATCTAAAAAGTATATAGATGATCAATAGTATGGATTTAAGAATCTCTTCAGGAGAATATAAAAATACAAAGCTTAAAGTTGCCGATGAATCAAGTCCAGTTAAAGAAAGAGTTAAATTAGCTGTTTTTTCAAAAATCGCAGATAGGATTGAGGGTGCAAATGTGTTGGATCTCTTTGCAGGAAGTGGAAACCTAGGATTCGAATCTCTAAGCAGGGGAGCAAAACACGTTGATATGATCGAAGTTTCACGGAATGCACAGAAAGCCATCCAAGATAATATCAAAAAATTATCAGAAAATTTCAGCGAAACCTTTGATGATACAAGAGTCTCAATTTTTAAAAAAGATGCAATAGACTATGTTTCAAATGAATACGCAAATTACGACATCATATTTGCAGATCCTCCATACGAAACTACAACTAACCATTTATTGAAAATGATCGATAATATGATGAAAAAAAATTCTATATTCATTTATTTCCATGAATCAAGCAAAAAATACGATCTTTCTGATCTAAATCCTGCACTTAAACTCCTAGACTCACGTAAATACGGCATAACAACAGTTGATTTTATCGAGTTAGTATAATATTATTTACAAGTTATGGCAGTTCCAAAACGCAAAACCAGCAAAGCAAGAAGGGATAATAGACGTTCACACCACGCACTAAAACCAGTACAACTTAAAAAGTGCTCAAAATGCGGTGAACCTGTGAGACCACATTCCACGTGCAAAAATTGCAACAATTACATAAAATAGAATTAAATGAAAACTCCAAATGACCCGAGACATCTAGCTAGAAAGGTAGCTTTTAGTGTTATTTATTCAATAGAAACCGCTAATAATAGCCAGTATACTGGTGACTATGATGAACTTATCAATTCAGTCCTCGAGAATTACGAGATCACTGATTATGACCACAAGGTATTTGAAAACATTCTAAATTCGACTACTAAGAATTTACCTGAAATAAAAAATTTGATTGCAAGTCACAGTACAGGTTGGAATATGGATAAAATCTATAAAACAGACTTGGCATTACTTATTATGGCAACTGCAGAAATGATGACCAAAACTGTACCACTCAAGGTTTCTATCGATGAATCAATCGAATTAGCTAAAGAATTCTGTCAAGAAGAGTCTTCAAAGTTTATTAACGGCGTTCTAGCTGGAATCATAAAGGAGTTAAATGATGGATCAAAGCCAGATCAGCAAAATTGAGGATATAATTAAACTCAAATTTAAAAACCAAGATATTTTAAGAAAAGCGTTTATACATCGCAGTTATTTAAATGAGATAGATAATGTCACTGAATCAAATGAGAGGTTAGAATTTTTAGGAGACTCAATCTTACAATTTCTATCATCTGAAATGCTTTATAACGCATATCCAGAATTTACTGAAGGTGAACTTACCAATTTAAGATCAAAACTTGTTAATACAAACTCATTGGCAGAAGAGTCAGCTAGATTGGGATATTCTGAATTTTTACTTATATCACGAGGAGAAAAACAGACTGCAAGCGAGAGTAAACATATATTGGCAAATACCTTCGAATCTGTATTAGGAGCAATTTATCTGGAACATGGAATTGATGTATGCCGCGAATTCCTGAAACGTGAGCTTTTTTACAAAACTAATAAAATCCTCAAATCTGGTCTGCTCAAAGATTTTAAGAGCATGTTTCAGGAATTCGCTCAAGAAAAATTCTCTGTAACACCAACATATAAGGTCATCTCAGAAGATGGGCCAGATCACCAAAAGATTTTTAGGGTAGGTGTCATTGTTGATAAGAAGAAAATAGCAGAAGGCACAGGATCTAGCAAAAGAAATGCACAACAAGAAGCTGCACAAAAAGCACTTGAGATGTATGATCAACTCCCGAAATCCCAGTAGTGACAAGATAATTAGTTTACCTTATAATATCAGGGTATGGTTAGACTAAGACTTACAAGAATAGGCCGAAAGAATGCTCCTGCATTTAGAATTTTGGCTATACATAAAGATACAAAAAGAGACGGAAAAGCTCTTGAAATATTGGGTCATTATAATCCTTCCGAAAATCCTGTTAAATTCGAGATTAACAAGGAAAGATATGATTACTGGATTTCAACAGGAGCACAACCTAGTTTTGCTGTATCCAAATTAGTTGATGGCAAATATAAATTTAAGCCATATAAGAAAGGCAAGTCAGCCGAAGATACTCCTGCAGCCGAGCAAACTCAAAAGACAGAAGCCGTTGCAGAGCAAACTTCAGCAGAATAATCCCAATGAAAGAGTTAATTGAATATATCGTAAAAAATATCGTCGCTAATCCCAATGCTGTTCAGATTGAAGAGGGAATTGAAGAAAAATATGGGAAACACTATAAAACCTTCACAATAAGCTGTGATAAAGCAGACATTGGGCAAGTCATTGGTCGAAATGGCAATACCATTCAGAGCATTCGAAATATAGTCAAAATAAAGGCTATTAAAGAGAATGAATTCGTAGATGTTAAAGTGGC
>CAZFZJ010000013.1:0-4788 GCA_964523665.1 uncultured Candidatus Saccharibacteria bacterium | reverse complement strand
TACTGGTTCAGGGACTTCATTACCTGATTGAAGGGTGTTGTCTTCAATAGGAGCAGCTTGACCATTTGGCAATAATTCAAAAGGATTTTCTCTGCCAAACTCCAAATCTAGAATATCTGTCAATTCGTAGTATTTTAGTTTTTCTATATCTGCTATTACTTGAGGCAATTCACGTTTAGCAACCAGTTGATCAACCGTCAAATTTGCAATGTTTGGATCATCCATATAATACCCTGACAAAGTTACCTCCAGGTTATACACCTTACTTATCTTGGCATTTTCATCCACAGGAATAATTTCTTCAAGCACAACATCTTCAATCCCTAACGGTGTTACTTTTTTATCGTCTTTGCTCTCTGACAATTTCATGTCTACAATAGAAACGAGCCTGCGTGCTTCTTCAAGCCTTGCTAAAAAATCTTTCAAATTATCATAAACCCCTGTGATGGTAACTCTTACGTTAATTGTCGAGGCCTCGACGCTTTTTGATTTTTCGGTTTCTTCGGTATCGTTTCTAGATGTTGTTGGCCTTGAAGATCCACTAAAATCATTTTTTGAGAGATCAACTTCAGATGCCTTTGCCATTAGCGCTATTTGATTTAAAAACTGAGGAACATCTTCTTCGACTGGAATGGCCTGTTTCGCTAGATCAATATTTTTATATAAATCTTCTTGTAATGTCTCTAGATTTTTAAGATAGGTATAATGTGCGTCAACTTTTTCGAATTGTTCTTTTGCTTCAACAATCGTGGTTTGATGTTCAACATATAAGTTATATTGAGGAAGTATAACCAAAAATATCAGCGCAATAATAACTAGAGTATTAATTATTACAACGATATAATTCAGAATCGATTTAAAGTTGAAATTCATTCCGCCTAAAAATCCCGAATGTCCACCTGAAGTAATTTGATACATTCCAGAAAGCGTATTTTGTGGAAGTTGAATATTTTTTGCGTTACCAGTGTTTGATTCTGCCTGACCAATATTCATCCCTTTTAATTCTTTGGATTGTTGTAGAGGAGAGGTAGGAGCACTTTGTTGTTTAGGCACATTGGTCAGCTCTTGCTCTGTTTTTTCAATAACATCCTCAGGTGAAATGCCTGAATAACCCTTAAGGTTTACGGGCCCGACATCATTAACATTAAAACTCAAATCTTGAGTATCATTATTCAGTTGTTGATCCGATTGGCTCTGTAGGTTGGATGCCTGATTCGGGTTCTGGGAAGAATCCATTATCGTTTTGTTCCTCGTTAACTATTGGGACTACTGTTTTTGCGGGCTCGTGAGTCAGTTTTGATATATCAACACTAACATTTATAGAAAAAGAAACTAATCCATCACTTTTATCATAAGAAGCAGAAGTCAATTTTACCGCAGTAAAAGGCGACTCAGTTCCATCATCAGCTTTAGATAATAAATTCTCTTTGAAGAGATCAATTGGCACATACGTTGATTTAGATGCTCCTTTTATGATTAATCCTTGTGTTGGATTATAGCTCCAATCGATAATATCAACCCCGGTTGGCAACCTGTTACTTACCTCATTCATAATTCCACTTCCTTGAGGTCGACCTTTTATAATCTTATAAACACTCTCTAATCGTGTTCCAAGCTTGTAACCTTCTTCTCCAAATCGCTTAAGATTTGCAATTTCATCAGTACGTTGCTTGGTATCGGCTTTATATTTATCGATTTTTTGAGTGATTGTATAGTTGTAGTAAAAAATTCCGCCTGAAATTATTGATACAGCAACCAAAAAAATGATCGAAATACGGGTCCCAATCATTTTGGTTTTTCGTACTCGTCTTTCATTTACGATTTTATCAGGTATGAAATTAATATTTTCAGATTGGACAGGCATATTCTATTAAGTTTATTTTATCACAGCACCGACAGAGGTTGTGAAAATCGGCGCGATGATTTTCAACATATCTCTTTCGGCAATTAAATCAATATTAGCAGTTTTCCAAGGATCTGAATACTGAACCTCAAGCGAAAGTTGACCTATCAACTCAAGTATAATGTTAGGAATAAGTGCTCCTCCTCCAGAAACGACCATTCTTCTAACTTTATTGGGCTCACCAAGGGGAACAAATCTGATTCTTTGTTCGACATATTCTTGAAACCGCACTATTTCTTGGATTAAAACAGACATAACTGGATCTAAAATTTCTTTAACTTTTCCATTCAGTTGACTAGGGTTTAATCCATAGGTAAATAGATAATTTTCTGCCTGAGTTGTACTTAAGCTTAAATCCTCGACCAGTTTTCTCGTTAAAGTCTGTACGCCAAATTTCACATTTCGAACAAATCTAACATTCCCATTTGTTACTAAAACAATATCTGTATAATTTGAGCCAAGATTCAATATCATCGTCGGCACGGATCGCTGATCACTTGCGATGCAGCGAGAAAGTGTTAACGAATTAGGTTCAAGCCCAATTACTTCAAACCCAACTTTGTGAGCAATAAAAATATAGTTGTCAATGAGTTTTTTGGGGGCGGCCACAAGTAAAACTTCCATTGTGCCTTTTTTATCATCACCATATCCCATTGCCTTCGGCAAAATTCCACTTGCGTCAATTTTTTTCTTGTTGTATAGGTTCTCTTTTAACACACTAAACTTCACAGACATTTCGGCCATCGGCATGGGCAAATGTTCGTCTGCCACATATTCAATAGCCTGTTGTATATACTTGTCACCTTCGATGTAAGGCATCTCTATTACTTTTGTAACAATTTTAAAATCAGGAAGGGTTAGGGCAACTTTATTTGTTCCAAAATGCGCTTCATTTAGCATTTTCTTAAGGTTATTTATTGCACCTATAGATTGGTTATACGAGGCATCTTGCATTGCTTCAAAAAGACCGTGAGATGGGAAAATTGCGAATTTTACAAGTCTGTTTGTGCTTCCATCTGTTAAGATTTCAACAATTTTTGTATGGCTGGTGCCGATATCGATACCAAGAAGACTCATGGACAGGCGAGTAAATTAACTAATATGCTATATAAAGAATAGCATAATATAGCGAATGAAATAAGTTACACACCTGCAAAAAACATCCCAAATATCATAATGGAAATGAATGCCGTTTTTTTAAATACATTCGATCGAGTTAAATTTTCTTTAGCAAAGTTTGGAAATAGAATGGTAAAAATAATTCCATATATGAAAACGAAAACAGGCTGAACTCCTTCAGTAAAACTCTGTACTAAAGCCACGGGTCCCAAAAGGGTAGCCCAATAAAAAATTAAATTTGCCACTATTGTGATAATCTCACTTCCGATATTTATTGACAGTATTCCTGATCCATTTGCTGAAATCATTTTAATGAATGCATTACGATATGGAGTATATATAAAGAAAAAAATCCCGCAGAAGATAAATCCGACATGAGTCCACAATGCCGAAAGCCAAAAGCCTGCTTCTTCTGACATTAATTTGAATAACACAGCATTGAGTGCTACTAAAGAAGAGAATATTAACATTAACCCAAAAGCCTTAAGATTAATTCGCATTTCAGTAAAATTAATCGATAAGCCTAATGAGGCACCTAAGATAACAATTATTGCGATAATTTGATTGATAGTTAGAACTTCCTTAAGAATAAAGTAGCTTAGTATACCTGATAATACTGGTGTTACAATCATCTGTGGAGCAACCGTCGAAGTTTCGTCAGAATCAAGGGCATAAAGATAGGCAACAATCGCAACAACATATATTACACCGGTGAAAATTAGTATTGCTAAATCTTTTATTGAAATTGCAAAAATATCGGGAATGAATATCGCCAATACAAGCACAACAGGAATTCCGATTATACTTGAAAAGAGAACCAATGCACCAGGGTTTGTATCTTTACAATATTTCTCTAAGAGATACTTATCAATATGATTGACCAATGCCCAGATAGAGGATGCAATTAAGGAGTATATTATCCAAGTCATTTTTCAAAACTTGTTTTACTTTTAATGATATAAGACTTATAAATTTCAGTAGGTGCTAACTTTTCCTTGTATCTTCGTAAATTCAAAATACCGAGATCTTGTTCGAAATTTATATATTTAACTTCTTTAGAATTAACAAATTCGGCTGTTTTATAAAAAATGTATTCAGACATGCCTCTCTGCAATAAAGTTGATTTTGCATAACAAACATAAGCAACATTTTTATTCTTGTTTATTTCTATAGTGGAGAACGCACACAACTCATCTCCCTTATACAATCCCATAAAGGTTAAATTATAAAGGTTTGAATGTATCAAATATTGCTTCAGAGAATCAAATTCAAAAAATGTGTTATATTCATCGGCTTTACCATTTGACTTATATCTAGACCAAGATCTGAAAAGTCCCTCTATCTTTTTGTATAATTCTTTCTTATTTTTCGGATTTGTCATGATTCTTAATTCATAATCCGAAGCTACTTCGATGAACTTATTAACATTTCTTCTAAATTTCTCGCGCCGATTTCCCTTCATTGAAATTACCTCAGATACATCGTAAATATACTCATGGTTACTTGGGTCTTCATCTATATCAATACCGTAAATATTTTTATAGGCATCATATAAATAGAAAGGGATATGTACTTTCTTAAATTTTGAGAGAAGAATAGATAACGTATCCTTTGGCTGACTACTACCAACTAGCCAAATAGCATTCTTCCCAGACGATACATCACAAGATATTATTAGCAAATTACCATTTAATATAGATATCTTTGAATATAGTCCATTGTATCTCCAATCATATAAATTGGAAAAAATTAGTTCAGAAAAGGGA
>CAZFZJ010000012.1:20431-21783 GCA_964523665.1 uncultured Candidatus Saccharibacteria bacterium | reverse complement strand
GCTAGGTTTATATCTATATATCTAGGATAAACTGTCGAGAAGATATAGATAATCAAAGCAACTAAAATGAGATAAAACTTAAACATTATTGATATTCTATAATACTTTTATGATTCAAGATTTTTACCAACGCTGTTTTATAGGTATCCCTATTCCTACTGAATTTCTGCCTGTATATATAGATACACAGCTTTATCTTAAAAACCAAATCAAATACATTTCACTAGAGAAAAAAGACCGCGCGCATATCACACTCTACTATCTTGGTAATATGATCCAAGAATTTATTAATGAAGTAGATCAAATCATTAGACCAATAATGAGGAGATATATACCATCGAAATTAACTTTTGCAGGAATCAAATGCTTTGCTGATAAGACTCCAAAAACATTATTTTTTGATATTGAAAATGCAGACTGGTTATATCTGCTAAACGATGAATTAGCAAAGTCATTAAAAACTTATAACTTTCAAGAAAGAGATTTCAAACCACACATGACAATAGCAAGGCTTCGACGGAAAGAAGCAAAGGATGCATATTTATCAAACAGAAAGAAGATCTCTAAATTCGCTATCAACTATAGATTCACTTTTGATATTAATGTAATTCAAATTAGAGGCACAGATCCGAATAATAACGAATTAAAAATCTTTCATGGATATTAGTTACATTTCCTCAACGATAGGAATGCCTAAGATATTAAGACCATCTTCAAGAATATTTATATACATCTTTACCAGATTCAATCTGAAATTCTTTTCCTCTTCGTTATCAGCTTTTAAGACACTTACATTTTGATAGAAAGTGCTGAATAAAGAAGCAATCTGATACAAATACTCTGTTATATATGAAATGTTTAATGAAGAACTTATATCAATTAACAAATCTTCCCATTCAGCGATTTTTTGAATTAATGCATATTCGTAATCGTTTATTTGGATTTTAGATATATCATAATTACCGATTTGAGAAGCTTTAGTCAAAATTTTTTTTGCCCTAGCATAAGAATATTGAAGGTAAGGGCCTGTATATCCCTCGATGTTTAAGGCTTCATCAAGGTCGAGTAGCACAGCAGATTTATGATGATTCTTTAGCATATAAAATTTTAAAGCAGCTAAAGCGATCGAATGAGGATCAATATGTTCCTTCTCTTGAAGCTTTTCTTCTTTAATTTTTTTAATAAGTAACTTCAATAAATCCTTCGATTTAATACCAATACCTTTTCTACCACTCATAGCATAACTTTGTGCATTATCAGAAACATCAACTCCAAGTAGCTTTGCTGTATTTCTTGATAGAGAGACGACTCCATAAGCGATATGTTCATAATTTTCTGCCTGCGATTCGAAT
>CAZFZJ010000012.1:17977-20401 GCA_964523665.1 uncultured Candidatus Saccharibacteria bacterium | reverse complement strand
CTTAATGCAAGCTTGACCATTTCCTGAGGATAAGATTGCCTTTCGTCTATAACGTTTACGACCCTGTGTGCATGGCCAAATCTGTCATGGTCCGATGATCCAACATCTGATCTCCATATCTCATAATTTACATTTGGAATTATTTTTCGTACAAAAGAAAAATTACTCTCTACTAGCCCAAATTTCCACATGTGATAAGCTGTATCTTTAGCTGTATATAATTTAGTTCCATTTGATCTTACAAAAACCTTATCTCCACCATCCCCTGAATATTTTAATACCCAACAATCTTTGTTTTTACCCTCTTTCTCCAGAACAAAATTTTCAGAAGTTTTAAGTTTTTCAAAAACAACATCCCAAAGATTCGAATGTATAATATCACTTTCATAAACCAGAAGATCATATTGAACTCCCATCTGGGCTAATTGTGCAAGGTGGCATTCTAATATTTTTTCAACAACCTCGTCTGCTTTTTTAGAAAATTCACTAGCTTTATCTTCTATCCCCTCTACAACCATCTTTCTTTTCTCTTGTAAGTCTGGATCAGAATCAAGTCTTCGATTGATCTCTGTATAAACTTCCCAAGCATAATCATCAAATTCCTGCTTAGCCGGATCGAAGGGAATACCTAAATACATTATTGCTGCAGTTGTATCTGCAACTTGAAGTCCAGTATCATCAATATAATTTTCAACTTCAACGTTAAAGCCATATCTCTTCAATAGACGTGAGATCGAATCTCCAAGAAAGACATTTCGTAGATGCCCGACATGCATAGCTTTATTAGGATTAATGGAAGTATGCTCAACAATAACCTTCTGATCTGAAGGATTCAACGGAGTTATAAAAAATCTCTCAGGAAGATATTTATCAAAAATGATTTTAGAGAATTCTTTTTTACTCAACTCAAAGTTCATAAAACCAGGAGATACAATTTTAACTTTTTCCACGATCGACAACTGAAATTTATCAGATAATTTTTTTGCAATTTCTAATGGTGATTTTTGCAATTGCTTAGTAAGCTGCATAGCCAAATTTGTGGTGTAATCTCCAAACTTGCGATCTACGGGTATTTCAACCTTCGGCTCGATTTCAATATCATATTCAGACTGCACGATTTTCTTTAACTGCTCTGCAATTTGTTGTTTTATATCCATATAGAGATATTTTAGCATTTATCCATTGATTTACCCGCAGTTTTATAAATGCTAAATTGGTATAAGTTATGGATGTATTTGCCCAAATTGCTCTCACATTGGTAGTTTCATTTGGAATATCATCAATAATGATGTTTTTAAGACAACCATTATTGATTGGCTATATTTTGGCCGGAGTAATAGTTGGCCCATACGGTCTAAATATATTGTCTTCAACAGAGACAGTAGAGCTCTTTTCAAAGCTTGGGATAACAGCACTTTTATTTATTGTAGGGTTAAGTCTTAGCCCTAAAGTAATCAAAGAACTAGGAAAAGTTTCTTTAATAACGGGAATCGGACAAGTTATATTTACATCGTTAGTTGGATATTTATTGTCCAGAGGTCTTGGCTTCCCACCGGTGGAATCGATTTATATTGCGATTGCACTAACATTTAGCAGTACGATTATTATTTTGAAACTGTTATCCGACAAAGGTGATACACAAAAACTATATGGAAGAATTGCAGTTGGATTTCTATTAGTACAAGACCTTGTTGCAACAATTATTCTGGTAATCATTTCATCTCTAGCATCTTCAGGTTCAATGGGAGGAAATGTATTTTTAGCAGTTTTGATTCCTTTGATTAATGGATTTTTTGCACTAGCCATATTACTTTTTATTGGGCAAAAAATCCTTCCAAAACTCACAAAGATTTTCGCCAGGTCAGGAGAACTACTCTTTATTTTTTCAGTATCTTGGGGAATCGGTATTGGCCTTTTATATTATGAGCTGGGGCTTTCAATTGAAATCGGAGCACTTGTCGCTGGTATTGCCTTATCAATAACCCCATACTCTCACGAAATCAGTTCAAGAATGAAACCTCTAAGAGATTTCTTTATAGTTTTATTCTTTATAAATCTTGGGAACCACCTAGTATTTGATAATATCGCTCAGCAAATTATCCCAACAATCATATTTTCACTATTCATAATAATTGGAAACCCTCTAATTATGTACATATTAATGAACTTACTTGGATACACACGAAGGACAAGTTTTTTGACAGGATTAACAGTAGCCCAAATTAGTGAATTTTCTTTGATTTTAATTGCTCTAGGAGTTAGCGTTGGACAAGTAAGCACAGAAGGCTCTTCAGTTGTCACAATGGTCGGTATTATTACGATAGCCTCCTCAACATATCTATTATTGTATGGAGATAAAGTATACCGAGTTGTTGCGAGAGCTCTTAAGCTAATCGAATTTAGAAAGAATAACCATGATAAAGA
>CAZFZJ010000012.1:8556-17942 GCA_964523665.1 uncultured Candidatus Saccharibacteria bacterium | reverse complement strand
ACTTTTTGGATGTGTTCGTGTTGGTGTTGATTTTATAAAGGCTTTAGAAGAGAAACACTTAGATTTTGTGGTTGTTGATCATAATCCCAATATTATTGAAATACTAAAAAACAAAGATATTCCTGCTGTATATGGCGACGCTGATGATATTGAGTTTCTAGATGAGGTAAATTTACACAATGTGAAACTTGTAATATCTACAATCCCAGACTTTAATACGAATTTATTCTTGGTAGAACATACACATACTGTAAACCCAAATGCAATAATTATTGTGATCTCTGAAAATATTGAACAGAGTCAAAGGTTTTATGATTCTGGTGCCACCTATGTGATAATGCCTCATTATGTTGGCGCAAACATCGCAGCTAACATGATTCAGGAATTTGGGCACGACGCAGAAAAATATAAACAAATGGGTAAAAAACATTTATCATACTTAAAGCGGCGCCAGGAAATTGTAGATTTGAAATAACAAATTTAAAGTTTCTTCTGCATCGAAGGTATTAACATTTTTTGCAATCCGATTTGATCAAATCCCACAATATATTCTGATTCACCATCTTCGAATCCCACTTCCGTAACAGGGACTCCCATTTGGCCAGTCTTTTCTACGAGTTCCCTTGCCTTCACCTGATTTATATCAACATAAACAACCTCATATTCAATATTATTTTTATCCATCCATGATTGTTCCATTTTGCAATATGGGCAAGACATTGTCGAGTAAAGCGTAACCTTACTTGGTTTTAATTCCCCAACGCCGGCAGCTTCATTAATAATTTTCTTATATTTCTTTTCTAATTCGAGTGATAAATTTCGAACTTCATCGATTTGTACTAATCCTCCCAAAATTGAGGGATCACCTGTTCCAACAAAAACTTCACCATTTTTTGAATAAATGTTGAAGTTTATCGGTAAAATACCAATCAATTCTCTATTAACCTCAAGTATCTTCGCAACTGATTCAGATAAAACTGCAAGAATCAAAATATTCTCACTTTCTTTAAGTTCAATTTCTCCTAAAATTTCAAATTTTTCTGCTTTTAATCCACTTTTAAGTGACTCTATTGTTTGCTTATAACTATTATTACTTTTTCTGAAATATGAAAGTTTCATTCTTACTCCTTTGATAATTTATTAACTATATTAAATACATTTGAAATTTCTTTTTTATCTAAATGGTAAATTACCTCACGTCCCTCTTTCGAACATGAAACTAACCCTGAATCCTTGAGTAATGTTAAATGTTGAGAAACAGCCGACTGTGATAAACCACAATTAGATATTAAATCACTTACTGTAGAATCACTTTTCGACAAACAATTAATTATCTTTAAACGAACAGGATTTCCGATGGCTTTTGTGATAATTTCAAACTTGTCCATACGGATATATTAGCAACTTCTAATATATTTTCAATGGTTCAAAATTTCTTAATCAAGTAACTCCTTACACTCTTTTTTATTATCTGAATAATCACCACCGACTTTATCCTCTATTTTCTCCCATTGATCAACACAGTCATCATAAGCGTTTTGTTTTATATTTTGTGTAAGCTTTAAAGACATCGCAACTGATTCTGAATTAGTACTTGAATACTGTAATTCTGCATCACTCGCCTGATTATACGTGATCTTCGAGTTAGTATATCCATCCCACAAATAATCAGCCAAGGAAATTTGCTTGTCAAGCTTTCTTAAAAGTGATGACACATCATTTTGATCAGCATATTTGTTACCTAGCATATCTTCCCAGCTACGACGTACTTGCTTATCTTTATTGCGCCTTTCTTCCCAATACTTAACCTTTTCAAAATCGTATTCGACTTTCTGATTTGAATAATAATCAAAATCTTTTGAGTTTACGGAAGATTCTTGTTTATATAAATCGGGGATGGATGTTTGAACAGGAATTAAAACAGCCGAACCGTCATCACTTGAAATTATCGAATTAACAATGTTTTTTGCATAATTAGATGTAATTGCAAACCCGATTCCTTCAGAGGGTGCCTCTTGCACCCACAAATTTTTTGAAGAATTTATTCCAATAACACCACATTTGTTTATCAATGGACCGCCGGAATTACCAGGGTTTATAGGAGTATCGGTCTGTATCATTTCAACTCCCGTATTTGCATTCTTTACTTTTCTGGAAATAATTCCTTTGGTTATAGTAGATTCACCCTGTGAATCGTTCGGCCATCCGATAGCATATACATTTTCAGCCAATTCAACTTGATCACTGTCCACCCAACCACAAAATACAATCGGTTCATCAAGTTTGATAATCGCCAAATCATCATTCTCTGAAAACCCAACGACTCTTGCCTGTTGCTCAACTCCGTCAATGGTAACTGGTACCTTACCATCTGAATAAGAACTTATTACATGCAAATTAGTAATTGCATAACCGAGATCATTAATTGCAAAACCTGTCCCATGACCGCTTTTTTTATCACCAATCAAAAATGTACAGGATTTCGCATTTTTTAGGGTATCCTGTTCAACGCATGCTTGCTGTTCGCTATTGACTAAATTTTTGGTCTCAATAAAATCGTAAACCTGCCACGATCCAAAAGTTCTAAAAACAATAACAACTGCAAGAACAACAGTAATTACCATTAGAACAAATAACTTCAACGGAGATTTTGGGACTTCTGTATTATTTTGAATATTTATAACACTTGTTTCCATTAATTGAATTGTAACCTTGTCTTAATAGAAGATCATTAACCAATTGACATCCAATATTTTTTTAAAGCATCTTTAGCTGTTTTAACAATCAGAACCTCTGATTGTTAATCTTAATTGGATCATTCAACCACATTGAACGCTCGCCTCTCTAATAAATTGAGATTAATTAAAGAATTCGAATATCAGTCAACCTAACTTTTTATTTTTCAAATTCACAGTAGATTCGAGCTAAGATTTTTGAGCCAAGAAATGCTATAAGTGCAATCAAAAGCCACGGATCGATAACTGATGTAAAATGTTGATATATTATCCCCACAACAATAACAGCCGTACCCATAAACAACGAAAATCGGCTCGCAATAAACCTATGCAAAACACCACGCTCATCTTCAACTCTTTCTTTATAAAAAAACATCGAGAAAGTGATAAAACCTATTGCCATTGCAAATAATAAGAGTACGTGAATATCGTCAGACATTAGGTAGTCGGTGGTCAATAAAATAAGAGAGGTAATTACCAACCCAACGAATATTAAAATTTCTATTAATATCATTCTATTTATCATCATCAGATAACCAAAATAAACTTTCAACAGGTTGTTTAAAATATTTCGCCATTTTTAAAGCTAGTTGTATTGAAGGAACATAAGTCCCTTTTTCAATTGCGCTGATCGTTTGCCTTGTAACTCCAAGTACTTTTGCCAAATTTTCTTGAGTTAAACCAGATTGAGTACGTGCTAAATTTAATCGGTTAGAAATTTTAATATCTTTAATAAACATTAACTTCAAAATTATATCATTGACATGGGCAAAAACTAAACCCAGACTTATATTTTATCTGTGATTTTAAAATTTGCCTCTTTCTTTCTTAGAATCTCGAATTGTGAATGGAGCGAAGGTATTGTTATAAAGATGATAGTCAAGAGTGGATAAACCAACCACATAAATAATTCTATTATTTGACTAGGTTTTTGGGCTTGTGTTTTATGCTCCTGATTCACTTTGACTACAGAGTTATTCAACAATGCTTTTACTGCAATCCATGTAAGAATTGTTAATACTAATGGCAAAAGCTCAAAAAAAAGAAATGCTGTCTTGCCGATGGTAATATCTAACCCCAATGAAAAAATTCTATTCGAAAATACTATGAACAGAAATAATGATGATACGAACGGGCCCGATACCGCAAGCAATTCAATATCAATAAATCTATTCGCAATATTCTTAAACAACATAAATCGGCTACGAAAATCTAGATTAATTCTGGTAAAAGATTTAATAAAATTTCTTTTACGTTTATATATATCATCAACTCCACTAGCCCATCTCTTAACTTGATTATATTGATTACGGAATACTTTATTTTTCGAATTTGGGATACGGGAGACAGTATAAGTAACAAAACTCCTACTTTCAAATTTCTCTGGGAATTTAATATATCCATTTAAATAGATATCTAAATCGTCATTAATAATATTTCTAGAAAACCCACCAAGGTCTTCAAGAAGTGCATAGGAGAGTGTATAGGTTGAATTAATTAAAACATTATTGTTTCTAAGCGATCCCAAAGCTATATTTGACAGGCTAAATATTCCATTTATTACTCTTAATGCTGGCAATGATGAATAAAAGTTATATGTAAAAACCATCGGTGCGCTCCAAACTGTATATCTTCTGTTCTCGTTCTTTGCAAACTCCTTCTCGGCATCTTTTAAATATTTAGCCGAAAGATATGAGTCACTATCGCAAAAAGTAATGAATGCATCTTCTTTGGGAATTTTAAGTTCCCGGAGATAATCATTTAATGCTCGCATCGAATAATTCATATTCGTTGATTTACAAGCGATTTCACCTTTAGTCAGTTTATGCTCAGTAGAAATTACATTCGCAAAATATTTCGAATAATTTTCTTTGATATATTTTGCAATTTCACGACCTGAACGATATCTTTCTTCATGAGCTAAAATAAGATAGGTATTTTCACGACTTGATACATTTTCTGCCACAGATTTGATAGAGCTTTCTAATATTTCAAGCGGTTCATTTGAATAAACAAAGGTTACAAAGTGCTTGAACTTATAATCAGATGGAATCTGCCATTCAGTATCAAAACTTGCCTTTGAGTTAAAAATATAAAAATTTATTAGGATATAAAAATACTTAGAACACATATAAATCAAGAAAATGTAAACGGCAATCGATACAACATGCCATTTAATTACAAGAAGTGGGAAAAAGTTTAGGAATATCGATAAAAAGAGGATGTACATCGAAAGTAAATTATATATTAATTGTTTACACTAGACCAGTTATGATATCGTACCTATAGATATTTCTCTATGTATTATGAAAAAATTTAGCATTATTTTTAGTTTAGACATATTATCTCTGTGTTTATGTACTTTTTGGTTTTACAAGCCAATAGTAGAAACAATTGCTGAGTAAGACTCACCTGCCATATTCTCAAATATTATAACCTCAACGACAACAGAATATGTCTCTCCGATAAGCATTGAATATCTAGGGTCTCTCGAATTAAAAGGTTCTAATACTCAAATCGAAGAAGTTTTGCCATCAGGATCTAATTATAAACGGTATATAGCAAGTTATATTAGTGACGGAAACAAAATATTTGGATTGTTAACTATTCCAAATGCTGCAAGTACATATGAAAGAGTCCCTGCAATTGTTTTTAATCATGGATACATACCTCCAAAACAATATAAAACCACCGAAAAATATGTTTCTTATGTAGATTATTTAGCTCGGAGCGGATTTGTTGTTTTTAAGATTGACTTTAGAGGGCACGGCAATTCCGAAGGAATTGCTGGAGGATCATATTTCTCAAACGGCTAGACGATTGATGCAATCAATGCGGTTAAAAGTCTTCAGACTCTTTCTGTAGTTGACTCTAATAAAATTGGAATGTGGGGGCATAGTATGAGTGGGAACTCACTTTACGTGCAATGTTAGTAAGTCCTGAAATAAAGGCGGGAGTCATTTGGGTTGGCGCAGTATATAGCTATGAGGATTTTATGAAATATGGAATTAGCGACAATAGTTATCATCAAAGATCGCCAAGCCAAAACAGAGAGAGAGGACAAGATTCAGGAAGATAAATCATTAGAAGCTATTCAAAATTTTAGGAACCCAAAATCAAGGCCAAATTTCAGTTCTAAATTTTGGAACAGCATATCATTAACTCAAAATTTTAATTATCTAACCTCTTCTGTTGAGATTCACCACTCGATTGACGATCCTGTAGTAAATATCGGATATTCAAGGGATTTAAGGGATGCTATGGAATCTTAAGGAAAGAGCGTTAACCTATACGAATATCAAGGAGGCGGACATAACATTAACTCCCCATATTTTGAACAGACTTTGAAACAAACTGTAGATTTCTTTAATAAGAATTTAAAATAATAAAATTAGAATGTTTGATTAGATATTAGGATGATTATTTGGGGCGGCGAAGCCGCCCCATCTATTTTATTTAACAATCAAATCCCCTACCATTCCATTTGCTCTGTGAGCACCTACCGAACAATAATATTCAAATGTTCCAGCCTTATCGGCAACAAATTCTATAGTTTCTTCTTCTCCTGAATTTATTACTTTTGTTGATGCATTAAATTCATCAATTTTCCAGTCATGCATTCCTCCGACATTCTTAAAAATAATTCTAACAGTATCACCTTTATTAACTGTTATTGAGTTGGGTTCGAACTTAAAATTACTTCCTTCAACTACAAACTCCTTTACTTGAGAATCTTCATCCACCATAGAATCGGTTGGATTTACTTTTACTGAATCGTTATCCTTTGGCATCATTGTTTCATCACTTGTAGTTTCTTCTCTCACCAATGAATCTTCTGGGATTGGTGTTGCCATAACAACTGGCTCATCCTCCTTCAACGTTTCTTCAGTTGTAACTATGGTTTCGGATGTTTCGTCAGTATTTGAATTCATACTGGCGTATACCAACGATCCTACAGCTAAAAGTGCAACTATGGCAACAACTACAATAACCATTTTGTTACCATTCTGATCCTGGGGATTTGTTTGGTTTGAATTTTCTTCCATATAATCTCACCTCCTAGTGCGTAAACACAATTCAACTTAACCACACACTAGCGAGAATGTAAACTACTCTTTACAAACGAGAGCTATTTAGTAGTATTAATGCTCTAATTACAATTTAGAGCTTTTTTACAAGCTGCAACCGACGAAGCATCACCTGCTTTATCGCAAGAAGCACATAGATTTTGAGCATTTGGTATTGTCTGCTGTAGTGAATTCATCATTTCAAACAAATTGGTAAATTCAATATTTGATGGCAATTCGAAAACCGAAGAATCTGTATTCCATGGTAAGCATTTGTAATCATAATCCCCCCTTAGTAATTCCGATTGATATTCTTGTTTCATATTTTCATTTGGCTTTAGATCCATATCCTTTTCGAACTCATCGATTTTCATTTTTATGCCTTGAGGCATAGCAGATGACCAAGTATATACATACTCACCATCAGAAATCATATGGTTCTCCATAGTTCCTTCAGCTGTTGTGATGAAAAAGTCTCCTCGGATTTTATTTCCATCTACATATGTAACACCTCTTGTTTGATTATCTTCTCCAACATATTCGAAATTACATGAAAGTGGAACATTCTTATTCAATAGATCAAAAATGGAACCTTTCACCTCTACTTCTTTACTCATTTCTTGATTTACCATAGCCTTTTCTTTAGCAGATGAGTCTTGACCAGTTTTGGTAGCCACTTCATTCTTGTTCCAATTAGCCATGAAAAAATATCCTCCAACTACACATAACAACGCAACTACAATTGTGGGAATAATAAATTTATTCATATCTGATTAAACTATCAACTATCTAAGATAATATACAAAAGATTTCAAATTACAAATTGAATACGAATTAGCAATTACCTGTACACATATTTTTTTGATTTATCTAGTTTATCTAATTGTGCTTTGAAATCAGAAGAGTAAAAATCAATATTTAAAGATTAAGGACTATCCCTTGGATTACGAGGTAAGGAATGTAGATTGAGATATCCATAACTCAATTTTTAGAACAATTTGAATTCTACGGATAATCCAGATTGATGTACTTTACATTCACAGTCGAAATTAGAAATTTAAAAACGGCGGTGTCACTCCCAATACAACCAAAGCACCTAAAAGATTAAGGATCGCAAAAAAGATCACTAAGAAACCAGATGTCTTATAAAATATTCCTGATTTCACTATCTGAGATAATCTTATCGATGCATAACTAATCAATGCTAATACAGGTAAAGTTCCAAGTGCGAAGACAAGCATTGTCGAAGCACCTGTTATAAAACTTCCTGTTGTTAATGCATATACCTGCATTGATTGAGTAAAGCCACATGGTAAGAAGAAAGTCACAACACCTAGTATAATCGGGGTAAATTTATTTTGCGAAATAGATTTTTCTGCACTTGTTAAAAATCTCATTTTCGGAATTCTGATTTGAAATTTATTTAAAAACTGACTTAAATCAAGCAAGTTAACACCCATAATTATCATTACCAAAAATAAAATAATATTCATAACAAAAGTTGTAATAGGGGTAAGTGTAAATGCTGAGCCAATTGCTCCAATTAATCCTCCCAATATAAAAAAAGAAATTAACCGTGATAAATGAAATGAAAATATTAATATTGATTTCTTTTTCGGTTCAAGCTTTGCGTATTCAGATGAAATAGATAAAACTAATCCACCGACTACCGCCATACAAGTAGATAGTGAAGCAACGACGCCAACAAAAAAAATAAAAGGAAGACTTATCGATGTTGGATTTATCAAATTCATTATTCCAAAACGTTGTAACCCCACAAAACCTATCACAACCATGCTTGCCATCAGAAAGCTTATGGATAACTCTCGATAAGAACTTTTTTTCGAGATAGGTTTTTCATTTAGTATTTTGTAATCACTATTACTTAATAAATCATTTAATTCATTTAACAGCGTCTGCTCTTCAACCTGATCGATTGCGGTGAATTTAATTTTGCCATTATTTATACTAGCTCGAACATCTCTAAGTTTAGGATGTTCAGAAATAGTCTTTTCAACAAACAGCTCACATGCAGCACAATGCATTCCATCAACAAAAAATTCATAGTTTATAATGGTCGTTTTAGTTTCATCTTTCATAGTTTTGAATATTTATATCTTAATGAATTACTAACTACTGATATACTGCTAAAGGCCATCGCACCTCCAGCAAAAATTGGATTTAGCAAAATTCCAAAAAATGGATAAAAAACTCCTGCGGCTAATGGAATGCCAATAAGATTAAAAATGAACGCCCAAAATAAATTTTGTTTAACAACACGCATAGTTTGATTAGATAAACGAATCGCCTTGATTATCTTCGAAACATCACCTCCTAATAAAGTAATTTGAGATGATTCTATAGCTACATCAGTCCCTGTTCCCATGGCAATTCCAACATCTGCAATGGCTAATGCTGGCGCGTCGTTTATACCATCCCCAATCATGGCTACGGATTTATTTTTATCTTTCAATTCTCTTATTTTCGTAGCCTTTTGATCTGGAAGTACGTTAGAAATAACTTCATCAATACCGACTTCTTTCGCAATGCTGTTTGCAGTAATCTCGTTATCTCCAGTTAAAAT
>CAZFZJ010000012.1:5850-8546 GCA_964523665.1 uncultured Candidatus Saccharibacteria bacterium | reverse complement strand
GACGCTCTTCCGATCTATCCCATCTTTTTTAGACACGAGATTGATTCTGACGCGCCATCTTTAATTGGATCAGAAATTCCGATAACTCCAATAATGTCAGTTTGTGTACAAACATATATCGGAGTTATTCCTTGTTTCGCTAAATTTTCAAAACCTTTATCATCAATCGAAATGTTTTTCTCCTTTACAAAAGTCATACTACCAACAAAATAAGTCTCTCCATTAATTTTCCCCTCAATCCCCTTGCCTTCGTGATTAACAAAATCTGTAATCGCAACTTTATTTACTTTTTTTTCAATAGCTTTTTCAACAACTGCGTGTGCCAATGGATGTTCTGAAAAAAATTCAAGAGATGATGCAATTTCTAAAATTTTTTCTATAGGAGTTTGATTATATGATTGTATTTTTGTCACGATTGGACGACCTAATGTTATTGTTCCCGTTTTATCGAATACAATCGTATCAACTCTTGATAATTTCTGAAGGCTCTGGGCATCTTTAATCAAAATTCCATTTCGTGCCCCTTTACCTATTCCAACAATTATTGCTGTTGGAGTAGCCAACCCCAAAGCACACGGGCAAGCGATTACTAACACCCCGATAAAGCACAGGAGTCCGTATTTTAATGCTTCATTAAATGGCAAATATAAACTCCCAACAACAATCCAAGACAGTAAAGTAATAATCGAAATTATTAACACTATTGGAACAAAACTTGCAGAAATCTTATCTGCTAATTTTTGAATAGGAGCTTTTGTCGATTGAGCATCTTCAACCATTTGAACAATTCTTGCAAGCATGGTATCAGAACCCGTTTTTATTACTTTTACTTTTATACTTCCGTTTTTATTTATAGTTCCACCAATTACACTATCACCAACTTTACGATGAACTGGAATTGGTTCACCGGTAATCATAGACTCGTCTATAAAAGACTCACCTTCAATAATTTTCGAATCTATTGGAATTTTCGCACCAGGTTTTATAAGCATGATATCACCTAAAGCTAACTGATCGTATGGAATCTCAACATAATCACCATCTTTGAGAACCAATGCATTTTTTGCCTGAAGGTTTAATAATTTTTCGATTGCATCCCCTGTATTTAGTTTCGATTTTTCCTCTAGATACTTACCGAAACTAATCAATGCAATAACAATTATGACAACATCAAAATATGTATGCTCAACATCAAGGTAATTTTTAAGAGAACTTGAAAATAATGTAATCACCATGCTGTACAGATAAGCAGTTAGAGTACCAATTCCAACCAATGTATCCATATTGGCAACTTTGTATTTAATAAAGTTAACAATACCTAATAAATATCGCTTCCCTATAACAAAGAGAGTGTAAGTGGCAAGTATAGATAAAATGATCATAAACGCTTCAGATATTTGCATAGGCATCTTCATGACCAATTTTTGATTCGCCAAAATCATCCAAAGCATTTGAATTGTTGAAATAAGAGCAAAAGAAAGTCCGATAAATACCTCCTTTTTTAATTTTTTCAATGATGCGATCTTTTCATTCTTTGAATCATTCGGCGACAAATCTGCAATAGAATCTGGAATCGTAATTTCATATCCAAATGGTTTTATTACTTCGTTTATTTTTTCTGAGGATAATTTATCTTGATCAAAGTCTATTTTTGCTTTTTCATTCCCATAATTTACCGCGATACTATTCACGCCATCTAGTTTTTTAATTGACTTCTCAATTGTCATTGCACAACTGGCACAGTGCATCCCTTTTACACGAGCCGTAACCCTCATCTTGTTTTACCTCGTAAACCAATAACTTCTATTACTTCTTTTATGAGCTTTTCTTTTTCTTCTGAATTTTGCTTTTTCATCCCATCAATAAAACAAGTATTTAAATGGTTTTGCAAAATCTTATCAGATGCAGATTTTAATAAGCCATTTACTGCTAAAATTTGCTGAAGTATATCTAAGCAATACTCATCTTTTTCAATCATCTGAATGATGTTATTTAAACTTGTTTTCGCTTTTTTGAGTGCTATTGAAGCATTTTTTTTGGATTTATCCATATTAGTTAAATTTAATTTTAAAACCATACATACCCATCGAGCATGTTCCATCCAAAACCTCCCCTGGATTATGAGATCCAATTTCAAAATCTGTAGTACCTGTTGGTGGTAAAACTTTTGAGATTCTATATTTAGGGATACTAAAAGATGCACTACAATCAAAAGTATTCATTGTAGTAACCCGTAATATTGTATTCTTATTTGCTTCGGCTTCAATAATTTGAGGAAAATAACCACCCTTAGCTTTAACTTCAATAATTTGAGTACCTAAATCATCAGATACTTTTGATATTTTGTCTGATGTAGAAATTGATCCGTTTTTTGATTCAACAGAAGTCGTTTTTGGAGAAATTAAAAATAAACTTACTAAAGCAGCAATTCCAATCAACGCAAAATTTATAAAATTCTGATTCATAACACTCATATGTTATTCTGTGAGACACACAAAAGTCAATACCTACCCCCTAGGTAACAAGCCCCAAAATATATACATATTCTGTCTATAGGAAGAAGATTCTTAAACTCCTTATATACAAGTTATATACAAGATTCTTAATCCGTCGTTAAATGGCAAAATCGAATTGACATCCTTTATTTTTAGAAATACCAACTGAAACCATAATTTACTTCATTTATCTTTCTACTA
>CAZFZJ010000012.1:0-5836 GCA_964523665.1 uncultured Candidatus Saccharibacteria bacterium | reverse complement strand
TTTCTACTACATGGAATGTAATATCGCAACGCAGGCACAAAATCAGAATTATTTTCATCATGAGTGTTAAAAGAGATAACTACAAGTCGAGATGAATTATCCGATTCATCCCTAAAAACAATTGGTAAATACACCTTATAAACCAAGGGGGTAGGATCCCCCTCTGTATCTATAATTTCATTATTTAGAGCGTTATAGATATTCATGCGACTAATCTTATCATATTATATTCAAAATCATAAATTTTTTATCAACAAGAGTTAATCATTGAAATCCTAGAGATCATCTCCAATTGCCATCAATTACCAACTTATTAATTAGAATAATTTCTGTTAAATCTATATTCCCATTCAATATTCTGAAAAATCTTATTCACTTATTTGATGCCTAATTTATTTTATTGGAATTTCGGAGCTAAATGCCCTATTTTAATGAAGCAATTTAGATAACACACAAGCATAGATTATATTTATACGATCTCCTCAATGTCTACAATAAAAATTCTTTATATACAACAATCATCCCATAAATATTAGAAGATACTAATAACAAAAGTAAACTAATATTAGCAAATACGGAACTTTATGGTTTTCTCTCTTGTACCATATCTTAGGGTATAATAACATTATCAATTCATATAAATTGAATCATAAATATATTAAGTGACAATATCAAACCAAACAGAAGACTAAGAAAAGAAGAACCCAGAACTGTTGGACTTATAGCTGGATACTGTCAACACTATGGCGAAAATAGCTATAGAATACCATTTAAAAGTATTGTTCATTCAAAACATTTTTGGACAATATATTTCCCAAATCTTGGATTTGATTTTGAGAAAGAGTACAAAGATTATACACAAATTGTCACCAAAGAAGAAGTACAATTGTACTATTTGCTAAAATTACTGTATAAATTAGTACCTCAAGACACAACAATAACTACCTCAGAAGAGAAGTTTTTATTATCTACCTATTTCTATTTGAAGGGAATTCTTAATATAGACATTCTTACTGGAGAGATCTCGCTTTCACAACTAGATAAAAATGAAACAATATATGTCGCAATTATTGGCCTAATAAGGGCTGTTTTACGTGAATTTGATAGTACTAAATACGAGAAAGAATTATTCGATATTCAAAATGTGCTTGAGGTTTCTCCTTATTCCAAAGAAGATATTTCCATTTTTGCGATGAAATATGGATTAGCTATGAATGCCTATGAAATTTCTAAAGTCATTGTTTTTCATATTAGGAAGTATTACAAACCACCATCCTTGTATGAAGAACAACGAAATAAAAACTTTCTTCAAGCTAGTGAATACATAAATAGATTATTAATGCAAAAGAGAGATTTATCAATCTTTGATTTGATATTAGTTAATAAAATACTAACTTATAATACTGTACATAACCAAATATGTGGGCAATTACGTGATTATGACGGATTCATTCTTAACACCAATCGAATTCCCTTAATTGAAGTAGACAATTTGTTAGATGAATACGAATTCCTAACCGCATGGATTAATAAGGTTATAAAGAACAAGACTAAAAGAATTTCTACAGTCGATGATCTAGCAAAATATTTAGCAGTTATTCTTGTCCATTTCGACCATCTTCATCCCCATAAGGATGCAAACAGTAGAGAATCATTATTATTGTGTAACTATTTCTGTCATAAATTAGGTTTTAAATACTCTATTAGGGCATCCACTGAATTGGAATATGTTAGTAGCGTTTATGAAGCAATGAATGAAGCTTTACGAGTTGATTATTCATCAATTGAATCACTGTTTAGTAACCATAGACTTAATAGGATGGTTACATGGGTGAAAACATATCTCAAACCCACAGAAGCTAATCCTCAAATATATACAGTTAATATAACTCTACTCAATAATTTAATATCCGAAATTCCTAAAAACATAATGCTATATAAAATAAATAAATCCTCGAAGAAACAATCATTACGTGATTTTTATACGAGAAGGATAGTTGGAACTGAAAAAAAATACGCCCTAAACGCTGAGCTAGAGAGAAATTCCTGTAAGTCTTTTTCGATTTGGAATCTATCAATTCCAAATTTGGATACAAAAATCTATCAAATTTTCTCAGATGATTATCTACCAAAATACATTCTAGATAGTAAAACACTATATAAATTTAAAGAAAAATTTCATATTCAAAAACTAGATTTTCAGTCTTTTAATTTTTCTTATAATCCAACGTCAGAATTTGAAATTGAAATTCGAAAAAAATTTGTTAATTACATTGTACAAAATGTTACCAAGATCATTATTTATCTTTATAGAAATACAAAGATATTTGATAAAAAAATTCTTCGCTTATACGTATACGGTGGGAAAACTCTGTCACCATTTACCACGGAATTGTTGATTTACACAAATAATTTACTTAACAAAGAAAAGATTCCAATCACTTTATTAATGGGTAATAGTAAAGATTTCGCATGCATTGAGGGATTAAGAATTCTAGCAGTCAAAGATGGTGAAGAAAAATTTCATCTTATGGATTTTGGATCTTCGTTTTTAAAATATCGTTTATATGACAGTATATATTTACGTAACGAACCAAAAGATCAAAAAAAGGAAAAAATTCCTGATCATATAAAATACCCAATAAACTGGCGTACAATCGAATTGAAAAAGCGAATACGTCGAATGGAAGGAGATCATAATCTATTTGGGAAAATAATTCTGTATTATCATCATAAAAAGATCCTTAAATATATCGTCAATGAAATTCTAGAAGTATCAAAGAACTCTTCGATAAATACTTTTTATATATCCTTCGCCGCGGAAGTATCTGGTAGTGATTTCGGCGATGTTGGACTTTATAGGAATTTATCAAAAAATATTTTAATGGGAGAAGAAATATTAAATAAGATAACAACATTACAAAATCGTCAACTTAAAATTAAATTCTTCCACGACATGTATGCTATATCTCAACAAAGTCAAAGTAGATATTTTATAAATTGGGGAACGTCTTTTGATCTTGGCGTGACCGATTCAAATTTTTCATTGAATAAAAACAACGAAATCACGTTTCTAACACAAGATAAAAAATACAATAAAATGGTTTTGATTAATTCAAAGCCAAATTATTTTTTATCGGAAATTATCAAAATAGATAGTAATATCCACACAGAAATAATAAACGAAAATTCATCCGTCGGGAAAGGTTCGATGAATGGACTTGTCTTTACTTTAAGCAATTCAAAATTTGTAAATGAACGAGGTTCTAAATTGATCGTATTCGCAGCAGGAAAAGGGAGTCGTATGCAAAATATCCAAGATAACACTGATAGATATGGGAAATATGGAGCTAAACTAGGTAACAATTACTTAGGGAATTTAGCAATCCAAGCTCATTCTCCCCTCTTTGATATTTTTAATAATGATTCCTGGATCTTCATAACAGGTTGCGATGTGGTACCTTTCATCTCAACATATTCAATTCAGATGTTTCGTAACTATGCCTCGCATGATGTAGATTTGATAATGTTTGGCAAAAGTGAACTTTTAAACAAGATTAATAGAAAATTCTCACTCATAGATAGATTGTTTTTCGCTATCGAAAATTTATTTCATAATGTAGTTCCAATCAAGTTAATTCTAAAAAAAAGAAGAAAGAAATTGGGTCTGACTAATTCAGCAGATGGTGAATTTTTCTATACAATAATCGTTAAACAATCATTAATCGTCGAAATATCTCAAATGTTTAAAAATTTCAAAGCAAATGTATCATATGATGTTGATTTAGATATCTATCAATTTTTAAGACTGCCATTGATACTCTCACAAACACAGTGGTTACTCGATTGGAAAAGAGAATATGGCGTAGCTTTTGATAATTGGAAAAAATATTATTCAGATATACAATCCATAATTGAAAAACGAAAGATAGTAGTCATAGATTTTTCCGATGCACATTATAATGTAAATACACCTTTCGACAAAAAACGTTTACTAGATTTTTATTCAGAATGGAACAATTGTTAACCAAAACAGAATTATTAGAATCAAAACGAATTAATCAAAAAATTTGGAGGAGCTTAAAAGATAATATAAATAATTCTCCTATAGTAAAAATTTCTAATAAATACTATACAAAACAACAAATTATAAAAAATCTCTTAAAATGGACCGACACTTTTGATCTATATGAAAATAGAAGATTAGAAAAACTTATAAACGACCCTTCAGCATTTAACCAACATAGATCATATGATTTAGATGCCGTTATTATAATAATAAATTACAACAATAAAAAATTAACCCTCGATTCAATACAAAGCCTAATTCAAAGCATAAACAAGAAATCAAAAAATAAATATATGATTGGTTTATTGATCGTCGATAATAGCAATAATCGAGAAGAAATTGTTGATATAAAAGATATTAATCAATTCCAATCATTTCAATATATTGGAATTATTAATGGGCAAGGAAATATCGGATACGCAGGATCTGTAAATTTGGCATTATATACTCTTAATGATCTCAAAATAAAATACTGGATTATTTCAAATAATGATATTTTTTATGATTCGAATAGTGATGTAATTAACACCTTAATAGATTACGCCAACCAACTCGGACAATTTGGAATGATTCAACCAGCAATATTTTTCGATAATGAAAAAAACAAAATCTGGGGTTATGGAGGAGGATATGATGGTTATCTAATCAGAAACGGAGAAAAAGTTAAAGATCGAGACAACAATATTGTAAAGATTGATTATGCACTTGGTGCGATGTTTTTAACTTCATATACCACACTAGAAATAGTTGGTGGAATGCAACACGAGCTTTTTATGTACTATGACGAAATTGAATGGTCGATGAGATTAAAAGCATACAATCTTAATAATTATTGCATTCCAATTTGCAAGGTATATCATCGTATCAGCGAAACTTCCGGTGGACGATTTTCTCCTTTAATGTGTTATTATCTAGCCAGAAATAACATAAAGGTTTGGCGAAAACATAAAAATATAATCCCCGATTCATATAAGATCAAATTCTTTAAAACAATCAGAAAATCAATTATAGGAGGATACAAATTAAAAAAATATAATTTGATCACCGCAACTTTCAAAGGAATCTACTCTGGAATATTTGGAGATCATCGAAAGCAAATTTATACTTATAGACATTTTAATTATCAAAATAATCTATCTAAAAAGTAGCAACAAATCTACTATATTAAATTAATTTCTCACAAATGGATTCCTGATATCAATGAAAAGCAACTTGATGGCACTTTAGAAAAGGTAAAATATCCAAAGACATCTATTGTGCAGAATTAAGTTTGAACTGAAAGATTAATTGCTGTTAGAGGGAAGTCACCATATTTCGAATACTTCTTACTGGCTGGTGTTTACAAAAAATGTCGAACTTCAATTTGTTAGCTCGCCACTTCGCGGCTCGCTTGCTCTGGCGCGACGTTGCTACCCACCGCACATCCGCTATTTTTTCAGCGCGCCATTTCCTCCCCTTCGGGTGAGTAGTAATTTCCCCTTGATAGTTTTTGAGTTTTCGTTATTATATAGGTTATAGTGGATGCTAAACCAACTTTACTTTACTATTTTACACATCAATATCTTCGAGATATAGTTCAAGAGCATTTTGCTTTTTTGATTCTGTTGTTAGATTGGGAAGTCAATCGTTTGAAAAGGTAATCAGACAAACGTTCAAAATTCTCAAAAATTACGACCTATTAGAAACTGATATTTCTATGGAAGACACAGATTTTTCTACATCAATGACAACTGTAGGCGAAAAGAAGATCCCGTTGTTGGTAATCAG
>CAZFZJ010000011.1:16805-22997 GCA_964523665.1 uncultured Candidatus Saccharibacteria bacterium | reverse complement strand
TGTTAACTTTTCAATATTCTGAATGATTTCAATATCATCTGGATTAGGAGTTGCAACATGAACTTCCTTTTCATTCATTTCAAAAACGATAATTCCTCTTGATTGAGCTGTTGCTTCAGGAATCGTTCTTAAAATCTCATCTTTTATTGAAACATGAGATAGATCAACATATGGAAGACGTAGATAATTTGCAATCAATTGCCCTAAATCAGAATCTTTTATTAAGTTACTTTGCAAAATATACTCAAGAGATGAAATCGATTGAGCTTTTGCACTTTTAAGAGCAAGATCAAATCGAGCTTCCTCAAGAATTTGTGAATCTACTAGAATTTTTCGAAGTATTTCATCACTAATATTCATAGGCAGGTATATTTAAAGTTTACAGTAAAGAAATTACTTGCACAATTAAAAAGCGGCTCTCCCGAAGGGAAGAGCCGCCTAATTTACTAATAGCAACTAGATATTATCTTGATACTTCTATTGTTTCACCTCGTTCTGCATTACATGCAGCGATTGTAATAAGATTATTTGCATCTACGGATACAGAATAACCTGTGGTTGCCTGTGAACCTGTAAAACCATTTCCCCCGGGATCAACCGGCATTGATCTGAGATATGTAGTCAGACCTCCCGCAATATTTGCACATGCTGGCTGTGCACCGGCACAAGGTGTTGCTCCGCCTGAGCTGCATGTCCCAATCTGGTATACATTACCGTCAGCTATTAAACCTGCAGGTAAGGCTCCTCGATTATCAACTATAGACTGACTGATAGCCGTCAAGATACTATTCACATCTGTTCTCCTAGTAGCATTTCTTGCTTCCTGAAACCTTCTTACAGGATCAAGAGCAACGAAAACTACAACGGCTAAAGTTGCTATGATTGCAATAACAACAAGCAACTCAATTAGTGTAAAACCTTTTTTCGATTTAACGGCAGGTTTTGACAGTTTATAATACCTTTCTTTGAAACTATTAGTACTAAACTAAATTAACTATACACGTTCAAAAATATCATTACAAGGTTTGCCCAGATTTATGAATATTGGTTTCTATACTATTAATCACTTCCTTTAATGAAAAGTCTTTTTTTACAATATATGACTGCGCACCCATTTTCATCGCTTTTGAAATATCTTCATCCTGACCTAGATTCGAAAATACAACGATGTGTACATCTTTGGTGTTTTCGCTAGACTTTAGATCTTTAATCGTCTCAAATCCATCCTTGATAGGCATAATAATATCAAGCAGTATTAAATCAGCCTTATGATCCTTCAGCCAATCAATAGCTTCCTGGCCATTATTTGCAATTTCGACCTCATAACCGTGGCGAACAAGCTCACTTTTTATTACCTTTGCGAAAAATTCGTTATCATCAACGATTAAAATTTTCTGAACTTTATTGGAGTCCATAGCTAACTCTGTTTTTTTGGGATAAATATATGGAACTTTGAGCCCTTATCAATTTCGCTTTCAAATTCTATTTTTCCTTTTACTAAACCTAGACCTAACTTAACCATATATAACCTGAGACCATTACCTTTAAAAGAAAGCTTCAATACATTTGACCCTCTATAAAAAGGATTAAAAATGAGCTCTCTTTCTTTTTCTGGAATTCCTATACCGGTATCCGAAATTATTATTTCAATTTTATCTTGATTATCTTTCAAATCAAATTGAACCATTCCTCCCACTCTATTGTAGTGAATCGCATTTTCTACAACACTTCGAATAATCTCTCTGAAAAATGATAAACCTACCGGCATTTCATATACCGAATCGTTTGGAATATTATTCTTAACCTGTATAGAGTTTTGGTGTATTAATAGTGAAAACTCTTTTAAAACTTCATCAAACAATTCAAATAAATTTACCTTGTGAAATTTTACGCTATTAGACGAGGTGCCAACCTCGTATATTCGTAATAGGATTTTAGTCAAATCATCAAGTTTTTGAACATTAGTATGTATGTCTTTTAGCTTATCTTTAGTTTTATCATCCAACGAATCATCTGCTTCAAGTATTTCTAAATTCCATTTTATTACAGTAATCGGACTTAAAAATTTATGTGAAGTAACAGCAATAAAGGTCTCTTGCAATTTTCGAACTCTGTCTTGTAGTTCCTGAGAACTTAATTCCTGGGCAGTCATTTTAAAAAGAATTATTTACTCAAAGAAAAGATTATCACAAAAGCACATAAATTTCATATAATATTGATGTAGTGCATAATTGCCACCCTAGCTCAATTGGCAGAGCGACGGTATCGTAAACCGTAGGTTGTCGGTTCAATTCCGACGGGTGGCTCCAGTTTTTATGGACAAATACAAAAAATACTTACTAAAACGGATTATTATTTTGAACACAGGCACACTCATCGTTATAGTAATAACATACCTTATCATGGTTTTGTCTCTATCTCACATAAACTCGTTTTGGGAGATTTTTAAAGGAAAAGACAGCTATGTTGAAAAAGATACAATACCACCAGTTGCCCCCTACCTTGAAGCAATACCTGAAGCTACTAAAGAGGAGAAAATTACTGTTTCAGGGAAAGCAGAAGTTGGTAATAAAGTTATCTTATATATAGACGGATCAAAATTTGGAGAACAAGTTACCGACAATGAAGGTACATTTGTTTTCGCTGATGTCCCTGTTTCATATTCATTAACAAATGTTAAGGCGATTTCAATTGATGCTGCGGGTAACGAAAGCTCAGTATCTAAAGAATATTCAATAGTGAGAGATACCCAAGAACCTGAAATCGAAATAATTACACCGAAGAAAGGGGAAGTCTACAAAGCAACAGAAAGAACTTATACAGTTTCAGGGAAGACTGAAACCGGTGCGACAGTCATGGTAAACGAAGTATTAGCATTCTCAGATGCTGAGGGTAACTTTACAGCACAAATCGCTTTATCAGATGGGGGAAACGAAATAAAAATCAAATCCATAGATAAAGCTGGCAATGAAAAAGAAGAAAAAGCATATGTTACATTCGAAAAGATTAAATAATCTTTAACTTCAAAAATCTCTATAAAAGTCGAGCATCTCATTTAACAAGGTATTTTCTTAACCCTATTTGGAACAGAACAAATAGCTATTGATTTGTCAAATCATTCGCGTTAAAAATGGTACTAATAAACAAAAATTAATATCCTTTGCCTATTAGTTATTTAGAACTATGTGTTTTTGTTTTTGTAATATATCACTTTCGGACCAATAGTGATTTTTAAATAGAATGCCTATGCAGCAATGGTTTTTCCGAGATCTAATTTCACCGTTTTTAGGTAATTTTCCGTATCTAATCCAAAAGTTATCCACCAGTTCTACCTCTTTGTCATAGATTGTCTTATTCTGAGATTGAAGTAAACTAACAATACGAGGACAATAAATTCGCTAATTATTGTCGAGAAAATGGCAGCAATATATCCATACTCATTTAAGTACAGGTAATTTATAAATACATTCACTAGTAAGCCTAATGTGTATGTTAATACAAGAGGTTTCTTCATAGACTCACCCACTAATCGCCAGCTCAAAGGCGAAGTCATAAAAAATAGCACCGTACCTAAAGATAACAATTGCAAAGCTTTAACCGACTCAATCGCATCCATACCCCAAAACTCTTTAATCACTGGAGACAAATAATATAAAGCACCTGTTGTAAAAATCCCCATTACAAAGAACCGTATGAGTATTGAAACAAATAATTTAGAATATTTAGATAAATCAGACTTTAAATCAAGCAAAATTGGATAATAAATGTTCATTATGAAAGTAGGAAAAACCAACGCCAAGTCAAATATCTTATATGCGATAGAATAGATACCAATTTGCTCTGATGTAGATAGCCACCCCATCATAACCCTGTCGATATTTACCATTAGCATATTAATAACCATAGTAAAACCAATAACCCATGAATCTGATAATAAAAATTTCATATACCCCTTATCTATTGAAGTAGTTATTCTAAATTCCTTTCGATAGATATAAAAAAGGTATGAAACTGTAACAGCCGAATTCATAACCATGATCCATAGTGCGACTATAGGAGATATTAAATTTGTACCTATAGAAAAGAATAGTAAAAAGTACGAAATTCCATATGATATAACATTAGCTTTCGACTGCTCAATAAAATCTTTTCGAGCCTGAAAAGCTAAACCAAACGCCTTGATAAAGGAATTAAAAATTATCAACGCAATTCCAATTATGGACAGTTTGACGATTTCTGATGAATAACCGAGAAATGGTAGTAATGAAATAAGTGCGATTGCTGAAATCGCGGAGATTAAAAATCTAAAAGTAATGAAGCTTCCAAAGTTTTCGTAAAAGTATTTTGGATCAGAAAACAAGCGAATTGCAGTTGAATTAGTCCCAAATTCAGAAATCGCGATAAAAATGGTGATATAAGCCAAAGCTAATGAAAATACACCAAAGTTATCTACCCCCAATTCTCTAACAAGGGAGATCGATAACACTACACTAAATGAAGCCGATAACGTCCTAGAAATGAGCTGATAAAAGGTGTTTTTCGCAACTAGGTTTGTATACATAATTATATTGGTGAGTCTGAGTGGGCTCGAACCACTGACCTCTTCGATGTGAACAAAGCGCTCTAACCAGCTGAGCTACAGACTCATATAAATATAATTATAATAGAGATTAAATCTTAATCATAATGAAAAATTTCGTCAATTTATGATCTGATCATATTACCACATTCTTGGTATACTACTCCTATGAATGAGTATTTACAGGATGGAATCAACGCAATGATAGATATAATGGAAACAATCATTATTGCGTTGGCCCTATTTGTTATTACATATCTTTTTGCGTTTCAACCTCATGAGGTTATCGGGCAATCGATGGATGGTATCGATAATTTTCATGAAGGACAGTACATTTTAACCGACAAAGTTACATATAGGTTTAGAGAACCTGCACGCGGGGAAGTAATCGTCTTCAAGTTCCCATTAAACAAGAGTTATGACTATATTAAGAGAATTATCGGTTTACCCGGTGAAGAAATAATGATTAAAGATGGGAAGGTTACAATATATAACCAAGAGCATCCAGATGGCATAATTTTGGATGAATCTCAATATTTAGCGGCATCAGTTATAACGGATGGTAAAAATTTTCTTAAAGAAGGCGAAAAAAAGAAAATTCCAGAAAATCAGTATGTCGTGTTTGGAGATAATCGTCCTGAGAGCTCTGATAGTAGATCTTGGGGATTCTTACCCAAAGAAGATATTATTGGCAGAAGCTATTTTAGATATTGGCCATCCAACGAAATAGGTCTAATACGCCATCCCGAATATAAATTAGAATGAAATTTTTTAAGATAGTTGCAGATTAGCCTTCGATAACAGAAACTAATTTCTGCGATTTGTTTTTGGTTGTGTATTTTACTGTTCCACCTGTTAAAGCGAATAGTGTAAAATCTTTGCCTAAACCGACATTTTCACCCGCAAGAATATTACGACCACGTTGCCTAACGAGAATAGCGCCAGGTGTCACGATCTCTCCGTCGTACTTTTTTACCCCAAGTCTCTTCCCTTGTCTATTTGCTTTTTGTGATGCATTTGCTGCTGCCGCTTTTTTATGTGCCATAAATTATATTAACTAAGAGATTCCATTAGTTTATCATATGCTTTCTCTCCTATACCTTTGATTGCTATGATTTCATCTCTACTAGCTTTCTTAATTTGTTCAATAGTCTTATATCCATTTTCAATAAGATTTTCTTTCATTTTATCTGTAATATCTAAATCTTTGACGAATTTCTTTGATTTGATAGTTGACCTTTCATTCTCTGGTCCAATTTTTTTATCTGCTTTTACTTCCACTTTTTGTTCAGCCATTATTATCTTTGATTCGCCTGATTCCGATATTTTTGAGACTCTTAGCAATGAAATAGGTTGCCTGTGACCCTTCTCTTTTCTGTATCTCGATTTAGATTTATATCTTCTGACCAATATTTTTTTATCTTTTTTATCTTCTAAAAGTTCTAGTGTAACGGCTTTTTTTGTATCGAAATCAAATGATTCATCACTACCCGCACCAAGTACGATTACAGGGGACTCCGTTGTAACTCTGTCTACCTTTAATCGACTGTTCTCAGAGACAATATATTGTTTTGAGTTGATTTTGATTACTGCATATTCCATAGGCACATGTG
>CAZFZJ010000011.1:15159-16696 GCA_964523665.1 uncultured Candidatus Saccharibacteria bacterium | reverse complement strand
ACTGAGCTACAGGCCCATTACCGAGATATTATATATGAATATCTATAACACTTGAAGATGGCTAGTCCATACAGACCGGCGAATCCGGACAAAAACATTGATTTTCTTGATCATATATTGGATCTTGCAACAAAACTTTTCCATTAGGACAATCCGGACTTGCCGGTCTTTGTCCACAAATATCACAAATATTTTGATATTCTGGAAGAGGCTCATTCGAATAATCTTCGAGATTCTTTATTTCGCTTCCAAAACTGGAAAGAAAAATTCCAAGAATAAGAACAAAAACTATCCCAAACACAGGAATTACAGCCAAAAAACCATAATTTACCGATTTATTTTCGCCCATTAATTATATTATATTCTTATTCACTTTAGCTGATAACTCTATATCCTTTTCCTGGTCTTAATTCTTCCACAAGCGTTTTTTTCTTAATTTCATTACCAAATTTATCAACTGCTTTCTGTAATTTTTCTTCTTGTGGGTATTCAACACAAATCTTTGCATCCCAAGCGACACCTGTATCTTTTCGCAATTTCTGAATTTCTCTGGTTATTTCTCGTACTAAACCTTCTATCTCGAGCTCTTCATTAAGCCGAGAATCAATCCAAATAGTTAAATCGGCTTCTGTTTCACTTAATAATCCCGATTTATCACTTGGCTCCCCATACTTAATCGTTTTTATGTTCAATTCATCTTTAATAATTGACTCGAAATCAGAAGATAAGGATTTAGTCCCTGACACATATAATTCAGACAAAGGTTGCCTGACAGGTAAATTGTTCAACTTCCGAATTGAATTTCCAATTGATGAAATTCGTCTAGCAAATTCCATATCCTCAACGACTTGAGGCGAGAGATTCATGTCACATATAGCCTCTGGATACTTTTCTAAATGGACACTTTTTTCATTTGCTCCGTTCGTTATTGCCAAATATAAATAATCTGATAATAGTGGCATAATCGGAGCCATTAATTTACTTAATGTTAACAATACGAAATATAGCGTTTGCAAAGCATCTTTATCTCCTGAGCTAATCCGATCTCTACTTCTTCTTATATACCAAGTAGATAGATTATTCACGAAAGGAGCTAACTCTCTAGTTGCAAGCATCACTTCATAATCCTTAAACTTATTATTCATTGAGATCACTAATTGATTTAATTGATCAAGTATCCATTTATCCAAAATATCAGAGGAACTATTGTCAGTAGGCTCGAAGTTATTAACCTCTGCATATGTCAAAAAATATCTATAGCTATTCCAAAGCATAGTGAAAAATTCCTTTTTGGTTTCTTCTAGAGCTTTGTAGCTAAATGCAGTAGCCTCGGCTTTTGCCACTCCACTTTTTAGTAAGAAGTAGCGAAGCATATCTGCACCCCAATCATTAAAAACCTCTTCTATAGGAGGGTAATTCCCGGAACTTTTACTCATTTTCTTACCTTTTTTTTTTTTTTTCATTCCAATTACGATTACGTTCAAGAAGGGAGTACTATCAAATAGGGCAACTCCAAGAACAAACATCGTATAAAACC
>CAZFZJ010000011.1:14217-15085 GCA_964523665.1 uncultured Candidatus Saccharibacteria bacterium | reverse complement strand
TTTTCAAATGGATAATGATGCCTTGCATAAGTCATGCTACCACTATCAAACCACACATCAATTACCTCCGGTACACGCCTATAAACACCGGTAGCTTCATCACCCCATATAATTTCATCTACAAAAGGTTTATGCGGATCAAAGTTTTCAGGAAGCTTTTTACCAGAAAGTTTTTCAAGTTCGGCAAATGACCCTACAACAACCTCCTCACCAGTCTTTTCATTAACCCAAATTGGCAAAGGTGTTCCCCAGTATCTTCTTCTACTCAATGACCAATCTCTGGCATTTTCAATCCAATCAGTGAAGCGTTTACCACCTAATTCAGGCACAAATTTAACTTTCTTCACTTCTTCAAGTAGTTTCGGCTTCAATTTCTCAATATTTACATAATAACTCTCTATTGGCTTATAAATTAAAGGAGTCTTTGTTCGATAACACATTGGCATTTGATGAGCATACTCTTCATGTTTAAACAATTGATTTGATTTTTGAAGATCTTCAATTATTGATTGATTGGCCTTTTTATAAAATTGTCCTGTATATTGAGGTACTAGATCGTTAAAATGCCCACTTTCATCAAGATAATCAAACATTGGGATTTTTCTATTTAGCAATATTACAAAATCTTCTTCACCATATGGAGCCAAATGAACCAAACCAGTTCCGGTTTCAGTAGTTACATGATCTCCATAAACTACCTGAAAAGCACCTTTTTCCGAACGATCGCTAAAATTCTTAAACAAAGGGATATACTTCTGACCAACCAATTCATTAGCGCTGATTTTACCTTTAACAACATATGATTTCCCTTCAAAAACTTTCCCCACTAAATCAAGTGCTAGAATATATTTTTCTCCTTCATATTCGA
>CAZFZJ010000011.1:12068-14200 GCA_964523665.1 uncultured Candidatus Saccharibacteria bacterium | reverse complement strand
TATTCGACCTCACAATATTCGATATTTTTACCTACTGCTATTAGGAAGTTACCAGGTAAGGTCCAGGGAGTAGTTGTCCATGCCAATAAGTATTGATTTTGCGATTCTAATTTAAACTTTACTGTAACTGCTGGGTCAACAATTTCTTTATAACCACCATCGGCAACTTCATGTGCTGACAATGTCATGCCTGCCCGTGTACTATAAGCAACTACTTTGTGACCTTTGTATAAAAAGCCCTTTCGCATTAACTCCGAAATCCCCCACCACATACTTTCGATATAGTCTGGATCCATCGTAGAGTACTCATCATCATGATCGACCCACCTACCAAGTCGGGTTTCAAATTCTAGCATAGCGGTTCTATGATGTAAAACGCTATCCCTGCATGCCTGATTAAATTTATCGATCCCGTATTTTTGAATGTCGTCTTTACTTTCAAAACCCAAGGCTTTTTCAACCTCGTATTCAACCAAAATACCCTGGCAGTCCCATCCAATATTTCGGCTTACAAACTTTTGCTGCATAGTCCAATAACGAGGCAAAACATCTTTCATGGTCCAGGTAATTGCATGGCCATAGTGAGGTCGCCCATTTGCGGTAATTGGGCCATCATAATATATCCAAGGATCATTTGAGATATACTTCTTTTTAACTTGTTCAAATATTTTTTCAGACTCCCATCTATCAAGAGTCTCTTTTTCTAAAGAAACCAAATCAAAGTTTTGGTTGAGTTGCTTAAATTTCGACATATCATTAAAAACTAAAAAAGCCCTTGTCTATACACTAATACGTGTACAGACAAGGGCCTACTTAGGCGGTACCACCTTGTTTTTCACTCAATTTTAGCTATAACGGGCCTACCCGTGGGGGTCTACTCTTAACAAAATTTCTTCCCCAAGCGTAGCATCACAGGCTTCGCGGTTGATTTCCGCTAAAACGCTTTAGCATAATGATAATTATGCACCCTTCTAAAGTCAATATTCTGCTACAATTTTTCTATGCAGTACCAGCCCTCGGCAAAAAACTTTTTACAGATATTACCTCACCCCGTCATCAGAGCATCCGACTCTAAATTACTTTATATAACAAATTCACTAAGAACCTTTGCTGAATCATTAATCGGATTGTATATACCAATCTTTTTATACGAGAATATGCATTTTACGATCCCCTTTTTTGATTTGGATCCGATCAATACTGCATTTATCGGAATATTTTTAGTATACGGCTTTAAATCTTTTTTTAGCATAGTATTCATGCATCAAATGGTTAACTTAATTTTTGGGAAATTTAATTTTAGATTATCAATAATTATCGGTAATATCCTACTAGGTCTAGGAATATTTTCTCTTGGAGCCTCTAAAGATTACCCATACTTAATTGTTCCAGCCGTAATATTTCTGGCCTTAAATGGCATTTTTTATTGGATTCCATATCACACAATTTTCATAAGAAAAGCAGTTGAACACGATGGAAAATTTGGGAAAAATGTGGGAACAAAACAAGTTTTTGAACGAGTCGCAGCGGTTGCTGGGCCATTGATTGGAGCGATGATTATTTCATTATTCGGGTTTCAGGTTTTATTCATTATCGGATTCATAATTCTAATGTCTTCAGGGCTTCCTTTGGCCTATGTATTCAAAGAACCAAACCATGGGAAGCATAATTCTTACCAAACCATAAAAAAATATATCTGCAAGAAATCACACTATAATGATTCTATAGCATTTGCAGCAATGGGCATGGATAATGTTTTATTTGCGATTTTATCTCCTATGCTAATATTTTTTGTTTCAGATAACGTTTCAGTACTTGGAGTTATTACAGCTTTTTCGATTGCCACTTCAATTTTATTAACATTTAGAATCGGAAAAATGGTAGATGAGAAAGGTCCTGCGGCACTTCAACGAATAGGCATTACAATAAACACCGCACTTTATATTATACGAGCATTTACTCTTAATCCATATATCTTATATTCATCTGACTTTTTGGATCGATTAAACAGTAATCTTTTATCAATACCATTTATTAGTTCAATGTATACACATGCAAGAAAAGGACATCACGAATCTGATTTCGTAATATATAGAGCTTATGTAACTGATACTGCAATTGTCGTTGCAATG
>CAZFZJ010000011.1:8094-12043 GCA_964523665.1 uncultured Candidatus Saccharibacteria bacterium | reverse complement strand
TTTCGTTATTTCGATCAAGAACTGGCAACTTCTTTTCTTATTTTTAGCCGCAATATCACCTCTTACATACGCAATCAATGCAAATCAATTTAACTCACCTTCAAAAGGCTAAACTTCAGTAAGCATTAGTTAAGATCGGAATCTACGGATTCATTCATATCTTTTGTCGTTTCATATTTATAGAAAGGATCAAATCTATATGCTGCCTTATAAAAATAGTACATAACTGCCACAAGGCTTAGCAAAACTAAGACAAAAAACAAAATTATCTCGCCTCTGCCTTTAATCGACATAAGAATTACCTATCCATAATGAAGTTCCAAAAACCTCCTGATTGCTTTGAGTCAGTATCGTCTTCATCCTCAATTTGAGTTTTTCTTGGGGATTCATTTTTATCTGATTTCTTTTTTTCGTTTTTTTCCATTCTTTTAACCTCTTCTCTGAGTTTATTAAAGTCAAAATCCGAAGAGCTTTCTTTTCGATCCTCAGTGACTGGCCCAACATCATCATCCATTTCATCATCTGTGGGTTCCTCAACGACTTCTGTAACCTCTCCAATGTCTTCTTGTACTAATTCATTCGGCTTTTTTTTAATACTATCAAACCTTGAATCTATTTGATCGATAATATCCCGATCGCTCATGGCGACTGAACTTGTTGTCATCAAATTGTTTCGTAATTCATTATCAAATCCAGTTGCAATTACTGTAACTCTAATACCTTCAATTGTTGGGTCTATACTTGCTCCAAAAATTATATTTGCGTTGTCATTAGCACATTCAGAAACAATTTTTGCAGCTTTATTAACTTCATGCATAGTTAAGCTACTATCGCCAATAATATTCATCAATATTCCGGTTGAGCCTTTGATATCAATACCAAGTAAAGGAGAATTAATCGCCATGTTTGCAGCTTTTTCGGCTCTATTTTCACCTGATGCAGCTCCAATACCCATTAGTGCAGAACCAGCATTACTCATTATCGATTTAACATCAGCAAAATCAACATTAATCAAACCAGATGAGGTAATCAAATCGGAGATGCCCTTTACAGCGTTACCAACAACTTTATCTACAATCTTGAATGCATCATTCATAGATGTTTTTTCTTCAATTACATCAAGCAATTTTTCGTTTGGTATTACAATCAAAGCATCAACATGGTTTCGTAATTTATCAATACCTTCTTCTGCCTGAGCCATTCTGCGTTTACCTTCAAAAGAGAAAGGTTTGGTAACAACACCTACAGTTAAAATGCCAAGATCTCTTGCAATTTGTGCAACGACAGGACCAGCGCCTGTCCCTGTACCGCCTCCTAAGCCAGCAGCCAAAAAAACCATATCCGAACCATCCAGCATCTGACGGATATCCTCAGTAGACTCTAGGGCAGATTCCATACCTACAGAAGGATCTGCACCAGAACCTAAACCGTGGGTCCTATTAGGACCCAATTGGAGCTTGATTGGAGCCAAACTGGAATTTAAAGCCTGTAAGTCGGTATTCATTGCGATAAACTCGACTCCAACAGTCTCATTCATATCAACCATTGTGTTGACGGCGTTTTGGCCACCTCCACCTACTCCAACTACTTTAATTTTGGCCACATTTTCGCTTTTGGGTGCTATAAAAGGCATAACATTTAAGGCAGGAACGATTTAATAAAACTAACTAATCTACCGCCAATCTCCTTCATACTACCATTTCTACGTGGTGTATTTCTAGGGCTATCAACAATATTTGAAGAAATGAATTGTAGTGCTCCAATAACGGCAGAATGCGAAGGAGTTTGAATCTGATCAGCAAGCCCTACTATACCTGAAGGCTTGCCAATTCTAACGGGCAATTTGAAAATATCTTCAGCAATTTTCTCTATCCCAGGAATTTCAGCAGAACCTCCCGTTAACACAATCCCTGCCGGAAGTTTTTCTGCATATCCAGCTTTTTTTACATATAGTTTTACGAATTTAAAGGCTTCTTCGATTCTTTTATAAATTATTTCGTTGAGCATCGAAACAGGAACGCTATCTACACCAATATTTAAATCTCCAACATATATATCACCTTTAGGGATTTTTGCTTCCCGACCATTTTTATCAATAATCACAGCCTTTGAATTGAATTCATCAACTTCGCTTAATCTTAATTTTATCTTTTCGGCATCTTCAAGTAATGCCCTTAAACCAATAGCTAAATCATTTGTTATATTTTGACCTCCTATTGGCAATACTGCAGAATATGCAGGACGTCCTGAGGTATAGATTATTAAATCAATGGTACCTCCACCTATATCAATTAACATTGTGCCTAATTCTTTTTCAGTATCTGATAAAACTGCCTCAGCAGATGCTAAACCAGAATAAACAAGTTGCTCAACATCTATACCAATTTGCTCTACACACTTAACTAGATTTTTAATCGAAGTAGTACTTCCATGAACTATATTTGCTTCAACCTCGAGTCTAACCCCAGTCATACCGGTAGGATCAGAAATACCCTTTTGTCGGTCAACGATATACTCGCGTGGTAATACATGAATAATTTCTCTTGAAGAAGGTAAAGATACTGCCTGAGCTGCATCATTGACTCGTGCTATATCCTCCGATGTAATTTCTGAGTTTTCCCCTGAAACGGCAACAACACCTCTTGAATTGAGTGATTCGATGTGTGTTCCACTTATAGTAACAACTGCACGTGATATCGATTGCCCAGACATCATCTCAGCTTTACCGATTACGTCTGAAATACTCGAAACTGCCTTATCGATGTTATTTACCACCCCAGCTTTGATTCCTTTGGAATCACCTGTATGAGCTCCGATTACTGAGACTTTAGTACCTTCGACATTAGCAACTACGCATGATATCTTTGAAGATCCTATGTCGAGTGAGACGATGAAATGCTCTTTGGCCATGTTTACTTAAATTTTATTAACGGTTCCGAATATCTTAAATCTATGATCTTTAGTTCCCTATTATCAATGCTATACTTTTGAATGATTTTTTTCAATAGATTCAATACTTGCTCAGGAGACGAATCTTTATCGGAAGGTAGTATAACTTGCACATTATCACCAACACTTAGGGATATTTTATTTGAAACAGATACCTTAGAATCTTGCAATTCTGAATATTTCATTCCACTTATCAAATTATTATCGGTTATTTGTTGACCCAATTGTAAAGAAAAATCATAATTTAAATTCGTTTCTCTAGAATCATCGAGCTTTTCTAAAACCAAGAATTCTGGGGAAATGCTGTAAACGCCATTCGAAGCTTTTACAAAATATTTTGCACCAATTAGAGAAATTTTAAATTCAATTCTCGAAGGATAAGTTTTTGCAAAATCTGAAACTCTGTATAATGCGGTATTTCTACTAATAAAGCTTTGAATATCTTTGACATCAACCATAAAAATGCTTTTGCCTCGAAATGAATGATTGACTTCATCTGTAATCTTTAAAACATCTGACGAATTTGAAATTGAATCAGACATCACCAATATTTCATTAATCTTAAAGAAATTATAGACACCATTAGAAAGCGCGGATATCACCGTCAATACGATTAATAGAACTAAAAATCTTCTAAATGGTTTTTTTTTATTTGAGGAATCCGATAATTTCTTCCCCAAGTAATTGTTCCGGATTCTCGATTGTTTTGAATTTAGCATTCTTTTTATTATGGAGCTTAGTAATTAGTTCCTCAAGATTTTTTCTAAATTCTTCTTGATTATAACTCTTTTCTTCCATTATGATGCCTAACCCCATATCTACAGCGATTTTCGCATTCTTATATTGTTCATTCTGCGAAGCCCATGGAATCGGAGCTAGTAGACATGGAATACTAAAGCTTAAGTATTCGTAAACAGAATGGGCTCCCGATCTTGAATACGCCAGAGAAATTGAATTAAATACTTTTGCCATCTCTGACGAATCAAAATAATCTTTAATA
>CAZFZJ010000011.1:5718-8074 GCA_964523665.1 uncultured Candidatus Saccharibacteria bacterium | reverse complement strand
TCTTTAATAACAACATTTTGAATTCCTTTTTGTTTTATTAGGTTACCAATATATTCAAGAGTATATTTTCCTGCCTTACTTCCACATGCCCAAATAATATTAAATTGACCACAGATATAGTCTATATTTTCGATGACCGTCTGGTTAATAAACGAAGAACCTAATTTTCCTCCCATTATAAAAAGAGTTGGTAAGTCATTTTTAAAGTCATATTTTTCGTTTGTAACGCGTTTACGAATAGGCAACCCGGTCCACTGGGCTTTATGACGAATATAATGAGGATAATTCTCAATAGGCCATGCTGTATAAACCTTATCAACTAAACGAGAGATTATTTTATTCGCCAATCCTAATGTAACCGTTTGCTCATGAGTTATAGATTTAATGCCCCATATCTTTGCGGCAGTTACAACAGGAACTGCAATATATCCTCCCCAAGAAACCACTAAATCTGGTTTCTCATTTCTAAGAAGAATCAAACATTTCGCTATTCCAACGGGGATTTTAAACAATGAAATAACAAAATGTGGAAAGTATCTAAAAGATCTGAATCTATAAAGTTTACCAGCATCTAGATCATAAAATTTAGTTACTAAGGGCGCGATTTCCTTGTATTCGGGAGTTTCAATTGATTTTGAATTTGGAATATTTTTTCGGCCAATCCAAATGAGTTCGAGTTGATCTTTTGGATAATTTTTTAAAAGCCATTCAACTACTAACATAGTTGAATTATGATGCCCTCCTGTGAATATTATCTTTTTCATTTGGTGTCTATTTTAATATATCTTGAACCGTTAAGCACAAGTCCTAATCCTAACAAAATAAAGATTGCTGAAGACCCGCCATAAGATAACAGAGGTAATGGGATCCCAGTTATCGGCAAAATCCTTACCATTGCGCCAAGATTTATAAATGTCTGAACCATTAGCCAAGTCGCGACTCCAGAGGCAATAGTTCCAAGATAGCGATTCTCACTTTTTGCAGCTATCCCGAAGCATTGCCAAACCAACCAAAACAACAAGAACATCACAAAGATTGCTCCAATAAATCCCATTTCTTCGCCAATAATTGCAAATATTGAGTCGGCGGTGACTTCTGGAAGATAATCAAACTTTTGCCTTGATCTACCAAGTCCTAATCCAAATAAACCGCCAGATCCTAGTGCAATCATGATTTGATTTATATGGTATCCAGTGCTTAATTTATCTGATTGTTCAGGACTAAAAAGTGTCATGATTCTTAATCTTCGATACTCGGAAGATAAAAGAAATGCTCCAATTGTAACTAATCCAAATGGAGCAGCAAAAAATATGTATTTTACTGTTGAGTCAGAAAAGATATAAATCGATGTAATGATAAGAAAAAGCACAAAACTGGTTGAAAAATTAGGTTCCAACGCGATAAGACCCACGTTGAATATACACAAAGCGAAATATTTTAGGAATTTTTTAAAGGGCTCGTCTCTTATGTATCTCTCTGATGTTACAAGTGAGCTAAAAAACAAGATGCTTGCAACCTTTGCGAATTCACCAGGTTGAAAGTTTAATCTCCCTATAATTGGGAGCGAAGGAAAAATCCCATCAGGATTTAAAACCAACCATCGTCTTGCACCGTACACCTCAGGAGCAAAAGGCGTTGGTATCAAGACTAATATCAAACTGATTATTGAAAAGATCCAGACATATAAAGACATCCTTCTGAGTAAATCCGAATTAAACCTCATCATTATGAACATTCCTACTAAACCTACTACCATCCAACCAACTTGTAAGAATAGAAAATGGTATTTATTCCCAAAGTTAGTGATTGCATATATTATTGAGGATTCGTAAACCATTAATATTCCCACAAGAATAAGGGCTATGATATTTAAGATTAAGAATCGACTTGGGTTACCAATATTGTCAATTTTGCTTGTATTCTTAAGGCGTGGCATTAATATGAATATTACAAGAATAGTGATAATAAGTATAGAATAGCGTTATATAACATATTAATTTCATCGCAGACCCGCTTAGACCTTCTCTTGAGGGACTTTTTAAAGATCTTTACAGAACTAAGCATAAAAAATATTGAAGAAACTACTGCTGAATTCTCTATTCCATTATCATTACTTGGTTATAGCTATTATCCCGAAAATATCATTGATTGGGTTCAGCTATGTTTCAAAATATTGATGGATCCAAAGCTTGATGATGCGAAAACTAATATCGCATCCTAAGGGGGAAGAATAAAAAGTTTTGATGCTAGTTATCATTATTATCCTAATAACATAATGTCGATTATGGAGGTTGCAAATATCTTGGGACAAAAAACTTTTATAATTACAAAATTTCAACTTTCCGAAAACCTGACG
>CAZFZJ010000011.1:1081-5691 GCA_964523665.1 uncultured Candidatus Saccharibacteria bacterium | reverse complement strand
TATATATAAATTGCTTTCAGTGGCAAGGCATTAGCTTTTCATCTTGGATATACAGAATAGCAACGATGATTATATTTCGATCTATAAAAAAACTTAAAAAAGAACTCTTTAAAGAAGATTTAGCGAGTTGAAAATTTTAATCCGATCTCATTCAAATTGTCAGACAAAAAAGGAAGGTATTCGCTGAACTGATTAATCTCTGAAACTATTGTATTGCCATCGTATAAAAATGAACCAGCCAATATAACCCCTCCTAATTCAATAGATGTGATTTGCTGTCTAAAGGATTTTAAATTCGAAGGCTTAACTTCAACCATTATTGATTCAGATTCGAAATCACTATAACTTAACTGACATCCCATCATATTTAAGGTTTTTATTACTTTAAGATACGGGGGTTTATTTTTAGCTTTAACCAAAATCTTATTATCAGAGAATGCCGACAAATAAAGTAATAAGTAGCCAAGTTCATCTGGAGCCGTCTTTACAAAATTATAGTATTGCTCAATTTTCTTATAATCCTGCCATATTTTTAAAGTACCTCCTTCAACTTCATATGATGCACCTACTTCAAATAGCAGTAATAGATACCCCAGTGATTCGGGTAATTCTACATTTTTTAGTTTTAATTCACCTTCTGTTAGCATTGCAAGGCTAGTATAAAAATTAAATTCAATTGCATTCATATTAACTTTGAAAGTAGACTTCGCTACTCTTTCTGTATCCGAAAAAACATTCGCAGGATCAAAAACGCCTTTATATTCAATATAAATTTCTGGATATACGAATTTTAAGATCGAATAGCTTAATACTGTGTAAAAATCCCTTTGCTCAGATTTTATATGCATCTTTTTGATTTCGGGAACTTGAGGAACAGTGATTTGATAACCAACATCTTCAATTAATTGAACTTCAAATTTTAATCTGCGAAATCTTGTAAGATACTTTCGATATTTTAACGGAAGTAAACACTGGTTTAACTTGGCTAATACGATATCTGCAGCTAGCTCCATGAATCTATAATCGTCAAATTCGATCTTTGATAAATCTGGACTAAGCCTTGACCAATCAACATTACATTTAATTCTCGATAATCCTCGCCATTCAATATTAAATCCACACTCATTCATAAACCTTATAAAAGAGAGTGTCACATTTGATCTTGGAACATTTATTATTGATTTTGCGTCGCTTGATAATAACGCTGCCGATATCCATGAGATTGCTGAAAAGCTATCCCCCGAAACGGATACCTCACCGTGGGCTGACCATCCACCCCTAATTAACCATTTTTCGTCTTTCATATCTCATAAATACTAAATTATTATTTATCTGGTGGCAAATTATAGTAGTTTGCCAAATCTTCAGAAATTCGCATCCAAAGTGGAACAGCGGTTTCGGCTGCATAACCACTCGGGCTTCTTGGTTCCTCTAGCTTAACCAACATTACAAAATTTTTATAGGAAGGGAAAAACCCCACAAAAGTAGCATTTGTTCTTGTTTCATCATATCCTCCTTTGGTTGGGATTTGAGCTGTACCAGTTTTACCTGCAACCTGATATTTTTTAGTAACAAAAAATTTAGCTTCTCCACCCGAAACCGTATCTGTCAGCATTTTTACCATTATATCTGAAGTGGATGATGATATTGGCCTTGATAAAATTCGATCCTCAATTTTTTTTACTTCTCCATTACTTAAATCAATTTCTGAAACCACCTTTGGAGTCATAAGATATCCATCATTCGCGATAGCACTAAAAGCCATTACAACTTGCAGGGGGGTAAATGAAATTCCTTGTCCAAAAGAAGCATTCGCAAGTTCGATATCTTTTAGTGGAGTTTTGTAATAAGTAATACCCTGCTCCTCTCCTTCTAAATCAATTCCCAGTTTTCTTCCTAGACCAAATTTATTGAAATAGTTTAATAATTGTTCATCTCCTAATTGCATACCAACATAAGCCGCTCCAAGGTTATTTGAATGCTGGAGGATTGAAGTCATCGTTTCGACCCCATGATGCTTACCATCCCAGTTATCGACTTTATGTCCCGAGAATACTCGTGGACCGGTGTCATTATAGGTTGAATCATACTGTACCACTCCTGCATCAATCGCAGACGCCATTGTTATTGCTTTTATAACTGAACCTGGCTCATATACTACAGAGATTGCACTATTTCTAAGAATCTCTTTTTGATCTACATATTTTGTGTAATTAAGCGGACTATAATCAGGATAATTTGCCATTGCAATGATATTCCCAGTAGACGGTTCAACTAATAATACAGAACCACTTTTGGCTGCATACTTTTCAACACCATCCTTGAGATGTCTTTCAACAGTAAATTGAACGTTTCTATCAATGGTTAATTTAATGGAATTACCATCAATCGGATCAATCCTCTCTGATTTTCCCCAAAGAATAATGTTTCCGGATGCAGATTTTTCTTGTGACATTTTACCAGGTGAACCTGACAAATCTCCATCATAAAATTGCTCGATTCCATAGTAACCGGTCTCGAAACCATTTCTATCACGACCAATAAAACCTAGAGTATGCGAGAGCATATTTTGCTCGGGATAAAACCTCTGGTAGCCTTGCTCAAAAACAAAACCTTTATCTGAAATTCGTTGGATCTGCTCTTTTTGGAAGATGTTCAGTCCTGATGCGATTCTTATTCGTGATGAATCAGATCTAAAAAGGGACTCAAGTTCATTTGTCTCAATACCAACAATTTCTGCAATTTGCCTTGCCATTATTCTCGGGCTTTCAATATATTTTGGAATTGCATAAACGGTATAAGCCATAATACTTTGAGCAACAGGATAACCATCTGAAGTGGTAATTGATCCTCTTTTGGCATATATAATATTATCTTGAAACTGTTGTTTACGGGCCTCTGCCTTGTACCTAGTATGATTTAGTATCTGTATTTGAAATAATCGAAATGAGATAACAAGACCAACAAAAATTAGGAGACCTTTCGCAATATAAAATTTAATTTCTGGATTTGCAATTTTTGGCTTACGCATAATTCTATTATCTATATGCGAGAGGCTGGGTTTCAAGGTACTCTATTCCTGCTTTCATAAACCCTGCTTCAACCGCACGGTTATATATTACAGAAGAGGATGTATCACGGAAGTATTCGTAACCAAGAAGTAAGTTATATTTTTTTTGTTCTTCGATTTGTTGATTAATTAAGGTAAGTTTTGCCCCTAAGGTAGATACTCTATCTGAGATAACAAGATTCATTATAAATGTTGATACCGCAATCATAAAGAGAGCGATAGTTATAATATGTAGTTTAATTTCAAAGTCTTTCATATATTCGTAATTTTGCACTGCGTGAAGGAGGATTAATTTTAACTTCTTCCTTCGATGGAGTGATTGGTCTGTCGGTGATTTTCTTTAGTTCAGGTGACTCGGCCAGCTCTTTTGAAATTTCATCCTCAAGAGAATGAAAAGAGATGATAACCAATCTACCGCCAGGTACCAAAAGCCGAGTCGCCTTGACCAAAGATTCCCGCAAATTATCAAGTTCACTATTAACTGCTATACGAATAGCTTGAAAGGTTTTTGTAGCCGGATGAATTTTCCCCGGTTTACCTTTTGTTAGCTTTTTAATTTCTTCGCCTACTTCAAATGCCGTCGGATCTTTTTTACTTTTGGCATAAAGTGCCTTAATAGCCTCAGCATATCTTTTGGCATTACGCTCTTCTCCATATCTTCTAATTACCTCCTCTAGCTGTTTTACATTTAGCGCTTTGATAAGATCACTCCCTGTAACACCCAGCTGATTGTCCATTCTCATATCCATAACTTGTTTATCATCAAAGCTAAAACCTTTCTTTTGCTTTTTAAGCTGATGCATACTCATTCCTAAGTCATAAAGTATGCCGTCAACTTTTGTTTTAATGTGCTTATCTAAACTCCGAAAATTATCTTTTATTATTTTCAAGTTCCCTTTTGCTAATTCGGTTTCAAATTCTTTTGTACAAAATTCTATGGCATTTTGATCAACATCAAATCCGATTACTTTTCCTCCCGTTTGAAGGATTCTTGAAGTGTGACCCCCAAATCCCAAATTACAATCTATATAGGTTTTACCTCCACAAACTTTTAACCCCTCGATTGCCTCAGATAAAAGGACAGGAAAGTGTTCTTTACTCATTTGAAATTCCTTCCTGTATAACTGCAAGCCTATCTGCAAGATCTGAACTATCATTCTCGATTTCTTTGACTTTACTTCCCCATTTTTCAACAGACCAAAGCTCAACCCATCTACCAAGACCTAAAAACACGCCTTCTACAGAAAGATTTGTGTATTCCATTAAATATGGGGGGATAACAAATCTACCTTGAGAATCCAATTCGATCTCGCTTGCACTGGCGAATAAAAACCTTCTCGTGTCTCTTATTAAAGATGAGACGAACGGTCCTTTGATTGAATCATTAGACATTTCCTCCCATTGGGCAGGAGACATTACGATCAAACAACCTTCGTAGCCTTTACTAATTATTAGCTTGTTTCCAAGCTCTTCTCTAAATTTTTTTGGCAAGGCTATGCGATTTTTGTCGCTGATTTTTTGTTTATACTCACCTATAATC
>CAZFZJ010000011.1:0-1071 GCA_964523665.1 uncultured Candidatus Saccharibacteria bacterium | reverse complement strand
TTTAAATGTACTTCACCACTATTCACCACTGATCACCACTTACACATAATATATCCTCATATGTCCTAAGTGTTAACACAAACATATCCCGAAACAATAAAACATAGACCAATAATTTGTTTGACGTATATTATTGATAAGTCATTTCTAGTAATAATGGGCTATCCGGTTATAATGACTAACCCAATCAAAAATTAACCTTTCAAATTCATGCATTAATTGATTGCTCTTTTTTGCCTCATTACCTGAAAAGGGTTATATAAAAACTCAAATTTTACATATAGAAGATATCTACTACGTTTCTGGCACTGATATCGATTTTCCGATATATACTTTCGAAAAATCAGTGGAATATTAGGTACTTCAATTGTAGATATCGACGTGAGTGACAATTATGGCAAGGTACATATAAAGCCAAAACAGTTAGGGATGAGGCACAATTCAATCACATTCTAAATTACATACATACTAATCCAATAGAGATTCCAGAGCATATCAATAAATATGAGTATTCAAGCTTAAAATCCTATGTTTATATGACCGAGCATCCATTTCTAAAAAAGTGTAGACCCTATCTAGATGTGACAGTATCTGGATCCGGTGCCCTATAGAGAAATTTCAGAAATATTAACTCTTACTTGTTCTTTAGTATCTCTGTCTCTAATTGTTACAGTGTTGTCCTCAATTGATTGATAATCGACTGTCACACATTTGGGAGTACCAATTTCATCTTGTGAATAATAGCGTTTACCAACGTTCCCTCTGTCATCCCAGGCGACTCGAAAACCTTTCGCAATCAACAATGAGTAAACTTCTTTTGCCTTAGCAACGATATCTTCTTTGTTTTTTACTAAAGGAAAAACCGCAACTTGATATGGAGCCAATTCCTTTTTTAGCTTTAAGACTACCCTATCTTCTTCTTCGGTATAAGCATTATCTAAAAGCATAAAAAGATTACGATTTAGACCCCAAGTACTTTCCATAACATGAGGTATATATTTCTCATTAGTATTAGGATCACGATAACTCAAATCTTGCCCAGAATGCTTCATATGGGTAGTAAGATCATAA
>CAZFZJ010000010.1:26237-26778 GCA_964523665.1 uncultured Candidatus Saccharibacteria bacterium | reverse complement strand
TAGCCAAGTCCTATTATTATGTGGTTTGTGGGACTCTTGATTGTTGCAGTCATAAGGTATATTTGTTTAATAATTACCGCAGCCGCAATGATATATCCTATTAAAAAAACAATAAATATCCCTTTAACTAATGCAAATACTTGAAAATATTGAAGTATTTCTGCCATATTTGAAAATGGATTTACTCCGTTTGTATCTGTTAGGTTTGGGGAAAAAGAATTACTATCTGCCATGTTCTTTTTTATAATTCTCGATTAAATTAGTTAACGTATCGTGAACTAAACCGGGTTTGGGGATTGAATCGAATTCAAATTCAGTTTTTTCTGCAGCTGTTTGCATAAGAATATCCCCATAGTCAAAGAGTATGTGCAAAAAACTATTTGTTTCATACGTAACGTCCTCAACGCTATCAAAAGCGGCCTCAGATACTCTCTTTTTCCAGAATCCCCTAAAGTCAATATCTACAAGGCGCTTATTAGTAATGATGTATACGTTAAAGTACCAAATCAGAAATGATTCAAAGGTGAACACTAATGTTAAT
>CAZFZJ010000010.1:25779-26189 GCA_964523665.1 uncultured Candidatus Saccharibacteria bacterium | reverse complement strand
TGATATTTCGCGGGAAAATATTGAAAGGAGTTAATATTAAATTGTTGTAGTATCTCCATCACAACTAAGGGGATAAATAACATAATTATTGAGGAGATTATCCATCCTAGATTTGTTATAGGGTGTCTACGGAGAATAAAATGGACTTTTTCCTCGTCTTCTTGCGATTCAAAGTGAATATTTTTGGGATGATATAGAAACGAATTGAAAATTGCCATATCTAGCTTAATTATACATGAGGTCTTTGCATATTGTATAGCAATATACGCTTTTTACCCCAAGATTTATAAGCGCTTTTGTAACCTGAAATAAGGTTGATCCTGTGGTGTTTACGTCATCAATTAACATTATCGAATGATTCTGAATTTTTTCTATATAATTGGGATCAATTTGGAATTGTATCAAGGTTG
>CAZFZJ010000010.1:25504-25756 GCA_964523665.1 uncultured Candidatus Saccharibacteria bacterium | reverse complement strand
GATAACGTTTTTTGAGGAATCCCAATTTTTTTTGAAAAAATATTTTGATATCTAATCTTGTAAATTTCTGAGAATGTTATTGCCATTACTTCGGCGTGATTTTTAAAACGAATTTCGGGGAATTTAGAAGTCATAGGAATAGGGCATAGAATAAGTTCATTTTGTATTGCTCTAACATCAGGGAAGAGTTTTTCTTTTGATGCAATTTTCGACAAAGTAATTAAAAGTTGATAAGCATTTTGTGAGCCTTTG
>CAZFZJ010000010.1:17107-25483 GCA_964523665.1 uncultured Candidatus Saccharibacteria bacterium | reverse complement strand
AAATAATATCTCTCGCTATTCCGTTATATTCGAATGAAGAATAACTTTGAATCGGGGAAAATTTTGATTTACATATTTTGTGTGTATATCCATCAACGCTATATTTGCCACAAACAATACATAATTGCATGTCCATTCTACTTAATTCCCCCTTGCAGTTATCGCATATATAGTCTCCGAATTTATAGCAATGGATGCAGTATTTGGGGAATAAAAGGTTTAATGGATTCACGAAAATACTTTATTAATTATCGCTTAACAAATTATTAACAAAGAGTGAAATAATCGGTAATTTATAGTAATATTCATCAGAAGATGACAAAGAAAGAAACAGAAAACCAATATTTAAAAAGATTTACAAAAGGCGGTCAACTGAACCCATTCTCGCTGATTTTAGTCGCGGTAGTGATTTGGAGCCTTATGAGTTTATTTTTTCCTTTAAACCAGGAGAATTCGCAGGACGTCCCGTTAAATGTGGCCATAGACAACATCGAAAAAGGTGAAGTCAGGAAGGTTGAAATTCAAAATAACAAGATCACTCTAGAAATGAATGATGGCTCGACTTTAACAACCTCAAAGGAAAATACCATTAGTTTTTATGAGCTACTCGATTTACAAAACGTAGACCCGAATAAAGTTTCTGAAGGTATTTTTTATGTCCCCACTATACCTTGGGTTGAAATTGTAACGGGATTAGCAATACCTGTTTTGACACTGGCTTTCTTATGGTGGATATTTCGGCAAGCGGGAAGATCTTCGGGTGGGCTTTTTAGCCTTGGAAAATCAAAAGCTAAGCTTTTTAATCGTGAAGAACAAAATCGAATAGGTTTTAAAGATGTTGCAGGCGCCAGAGAAATAAAAGATGAACTAGTTGAAATTGTGGATTTTTTGAGAAGTCCAGAAAAATATCGTAAATTGGGGGCTAGAATTCCAAAAGGAGTACTTCTAGTTGGTCCATCAGGTGTTGGAAAAACTCTGTTAGCTCGTGCGATAGCGGGTGAAGCGAATGTTCCTTTTTATTCAGTTGCGGGAAGTGAATTTATTGAAATGATCGTTGGTGTCGGTTCGGCTAGAGTTCGTGACCTATTTAAAATGGCTAAAGAGACCTCTCCATCGTTAATTTTTATTGATGAAATTGATGCCATTGGTAGGCAGAGAGGTAAGTCGGCTGCTGTTAGTAATGATGAACGCGAGCAGACCCTAAATCAGATTTTAGTTGAAATGGACGGTTTTGATCCTCGTACAAATGTGATTATTATCGCTGCGACAAATAGGCCTGATATGTTAGATTCAGCGTTAGTTAGACCTGGTAGATTTGATCGTCATATCAGAATTGATTTACCTGATGTTGAAGAGCGAGGAGAAATAATTAAGATTCATATGAAAGGCAAGCCTTTTTCGAAGGCTGTTGATATAGATAAGCTCTCAAAGCAGACGGTTGGCTTTAGTGGTGCGGATATCGAAAATATGTTAAATGAAGCCGCAATATTAGCCGCAAGACGTAATGCTACTGAAATTGAATCGGTAGATCTTACAGAGGCTTCGACCAAAGTGAAGCTTGGCCCTGGGAAGAAACTTTTACAGTCGGATGATGAGAGGAGAATGGTTGCGTATCACGAAGCTGGGCATGCATTAGTTAGTACTCTTAATCCCAATTCAGATCCAGTTAGTAGAATTTCGATAGTCTCCCGTGCTATGAGTTTAGGGCATACACAATATATTCCACAAGAAAATTATTATAATCATACGAAAAATAAATTATTAGCGTTGATAAGAAGTCTCTTAGGGGGACGTGCAGCAGAGGAGGTTGTCTTTGGTGAAGGGTCAGAGACAGTTGGGGCATCAAATGATATTGAAAGAGCTTCTGCTATTGCGCGAAGAATGGTTATGGATTTTGGAATGAGTGAAATGGGCCCAATTAATTTTGTGAATTCAAACGCCTCAATTTTTGATATGTCATATGAAGACAAGCCTTCTGGCTATAGTGAGAAAGTCGCCAAGCAGATTGACGATGCCGTTCAAAAAATTATTAAGAATGAATTCGCTAATGCTAAGAAAACCCTCATTAATAATAGAAATATTCTTAATGAATTAGCAGATGAGTTGTTAGCTAAAGAGACCCTAGAGCAAGACGACTTTGAAGCAATTATTAATAAACACAGGCCAAAACCTTCTCAGGCCAACTAATTGTTGAGCCTATAAAAGACACAAAGAAGATATTGTGGTGCACTACAAATTGTAGTTAAGTAATATCTATAGCCCTATATATTGTGTCCCGGCAAGTGTAACCCAACCAGAACACCTGCCCCTAAATATATAGAAATATGATATGTCCATACTGTAAAAGTAAAAAAACTAAAGTAATTGATAAGCGAGATTATTCCGATACAAGTGTAACTCGTAGGCGAAGAGAGTGTGAGGATTGTCAAAAACGGTTTACAACTTACGAGCGAATTGATGAGCTTTCGATTATTGTAATCAAAAAAGATGGAACGATGCAAAACTTTGATGAATTAAAGCTTCGAAGAGGGATAGAGATTGCCGCAGAAAAAAGAATTTCGTTAGATGAAGTAGATCGAATTGTTGACGAGATAAAGCTAAAAATCTTAAACAGAAAAACAAATAAGGTGTCTGCAAGTGATATAGGGCGCATGGTGTTAACGAGATTAAAGCATATAGATGCAATAGCTTATATGCGGTTTGCGAGTGTGTTTTTGGAATTTGAAAATCTAGATGAACTCAAAAAGGAATTAGAGAAAATAAATAAATAGTGTTTAATTATCTACCAAAATGATAAAAACAAAATTTACAACGGTTGATGACGTCACCGATATACCGATGTCTGAAAATGCAAAAATTATTTTTAAGAAAAGATTCGCTCTACGCGATGAGAACGGGAATCCAAAGGAGACTATTGAAGAGGCATTCTATAGAGTTGCAAGCCATGTTGCCGATGGTGAAAAAAACAAAAAGTTAAAAGAAGAATACACTTTTTTGTTCTATAATTTTATGAAGCAGAAAAGATTTATTCCAAACTCTCCGACATGGTCTGGTTCAAAAACAGCACTGGGGCAATTAGCAGCATGCTTTGTCTTGCCAATCGCGGACGATATGGGAAAAGATGAGGACGGCATTTTTTCGACCTTAAGAAATGCAGCGTTAATTCAACAAACAGGTGGCGGTAATGGTTTTTCTTTCTCAAGATTAAGACCGAAAGGCGATACGGTAAAAGGGAGTAATGGCTATGCAAGTGGCCCTGTTAGCTTTTTACACGCGTATGATATAGCATTTGGTCAAATAGCTCAGGGAGGGGTCAGAAGAGGTGCAAACATGGCTGTTTTAAGAGTTGATCATCCAGATATATACGAATTTATACGTTCAAAGTCAGAAGAAGGCAAGATATCGAATTTTAATATTTCGGTTGGAGTAACTGATAAATTTATGCAAGCCGTGAAATCTGATTCTGATTTCGATTTAATAAATCCAAGGACGAATGAAGTTGCGAAGACCGTAAAGGCAAGAGAACTCATGAATGAGATTGTAAAATATGCATATAAAAATGGTGAACCTGGAGTTTTATTCTTAGATGCTGCAAATAGACAAAATCCTGTTCCAAATCAATATGAACTAGAGGCAACTAATCCATGTGGTGAGCAATGGTTAGGCCCGTATGAGAACTGCTGTTTAGGTCATGTTAATATTTTGGAATCTGTAAAAGGTGGGAAAATTGATTGGAATCACTTAAAAGAAACGGTTATTTTAGGAACGAGATCTTTAGATGACGCAGTAACACAGAATGCTTATGTTCCAGCGGTACCAAAACTTAAAGAAGCTGCACATAAAAACCGTCGTATTGGCCTCGGATTTATGGGGCTTGCAGATGCCATGTACGCACTTGGAATTAGATATGGTAGTGAAGAGAGTTATAACTTTGCTTCTCAGGTTACAGAATTTATAAGATATTACTCGATGAGAGAAAGTATCGACTTGGCGATGGAAAAAGGACCATTCCCAGGAATAGAAGGCAGTATATATGATCCCAAAGATCTTAAATGGACAATCCCAACGCCTTTAGTTGAACACAAAGACTCTTATTCAAGGCCGAAATTAAATTGGAATTCGTTATATCGTGATCTTAAAAAATATGGAATCAGGAATTCCACTCAGTTAACAGTTGCTCCAACTGGGACCACCGGTACTGTTTTTGATATTGAAGGGTATGGTTGTGAACCTGTATTTGCACTTGCCTACTATAGAAATGTATATCAATCTGCAGGTAATCAAGAAGGGCTTCAATTGACGTATGTTAGTCCATTTTTTCAAAAGAAGTTAGATGAATATGATATGGATGAAACACAGAAGAAAGAAATTATCGAACATGCAATAAATAGAGGTACAATTCAGGATCTCGAAAATATTCCTGCCGATTTAAAACATACATTTGTTGTTTCTGGTGATATTTCCGCAGATGAACATGTATGGATGCAGGCGGTGATACAAAGATTTGTTGATAATTCAATCTCAAAGACGTGTAATTTCCCCGAGGATGCTTCTCCTAATGATGTTGAGAAAGCATACATGCTTGCATGGGAATTAGGATGCAAAGGATTAACTGTTTATGTTACAGGTTCAAGACAAGAAGTTGTTTTAGAAACAAAAGAGACTAAAGACAAAAAGTCAGAGGAATCTGAAGTTGTAACAGTTTCGCAAGATGTGGTTGAAGCAAAAAGGCCAAGACCGTTAGTGGTTGTTGGCAGAACACATGAGATTACTACTCCGTTTGGGAAAGCGTATGTGACGGTTAATCGAAATGGGGCGACTAATACTGCACCATTTGAAGTTTTTGTAACGATAGGTAAGAGTGGAACCGACTCAGCGGCGTTTGCAGAGGCGTTAGGGCGTTTAATCAGCGGATGGTTAAGAAGTGCAGTACATCCAAATAAAGCACTTGAGGAGATCGCATATCAGCTTCAGGGCATTGGAGGGTCGGCTAGCGTTGGGTTTGGTGCGAATAGGGTTAGCAGTATTCCTGATGCAATTTCTAAGGTCTTACGAAATGAGCTTGAACTAAGTCAACAGATGAAAGAGCATGGAACAAAATTACTTGAGGCAACTACTCACGAATCTCAGAAAACTCTATTTGAAGAAACAGATGCTTTTGATAGTCAGGAAGAAGCTTATGTAGATGCTACGAAGTCTTTTGGTTTAAAAAACACTTCTGTTTGTCCGGAATGTTCGAATATGACATTAATTGAGACCGAAGGGTGTGTAAAATGTCAAAACTGTGGATACAGTAGATGTTAAGAACCGATAATTGTGTTTATTGAAAGAGGTGGAAGCCTTAAGGCTTCCACCTCTTTTTATTTGTAAATCATTCTTCATGTTATTGAATTATTATCTTCATTTAATTTTTTATTTCTAAAAAAGTAAGAAGCCTTCTTTATTCTTAAAAAAGAAAGGAGGTGAAATAAATTGCAAAATAAATTCATAAAAACAGTTGTAGCTGTATTCTGTCTATTGCTAATGGCAGGTGGTGTGTATGCCGCAATTAGTGAGACGGTAAAAATTACAGGGACAACCTTTAATGTAGGTGCGACCTTCGGAGGGGGAAGCGGAGGTTCATCTGATACAAATACGATGTTGAAAATGTATGTCGATTTAGGAGGTAGTAATGCAGAGTCTAATTTATCTGACAGCGTTGTAGGCCCTGTTTACGATAATATTAATGATACCTGGTCAAATGAATATGCAGTAAAAGTATACAACAATGGAAGTGGAGATATGACACTTATAGCAAAAGCTAATTACATAGATGATCCAAATACGTTAAGGGATGATATATATGTATCAATAATAGAATGGACAGATCTTGATAATGATGGCGTTGTGGACTCAGGAGAATTGGGAACCAATTATGGAACAGACACGATTCTTAGATTAAGAAATGATACTTTCGATTTGGGGGCTATTAGCGCAGGCGAGACACGTGGATTCGTGTATCGATTTGATGGATCAGGTTTATCCGAAGCCAATGCAAGTCAAAGCGCTGTTTATGACTTCACCATTAATGGGAACGCATTATAAAGTTTGAATGGGTTATATCAGAAAGTGATTTTCCGGGCGATCTTGAAAAGATCGCCCGGGATGACTAAATGAATTTATTTTAAAAAATATGTCTCATAAATTTTTTACTTATTTTATTACAACTTACCTGTCGATCCTATTTTGTTTTACTGTCATTAATTTGTTTCCTGAATACTTAAAGTTTGCAGGTTATTCGATTGGCGTCACAAGAAATGATTCAAGGCTCTTCATAACACAGAAGATCGCTAATCCAGATGAACATTTGCCAATTAAAGTTATTAGACAAAATGTTAAAAACGAATTTTTTTCTGAAGAAGTGGCTAAATTTGATGGAGTTAAGTATTTGACCTCTAATGGAGATTACATATTTATATCTGAATTATTAGGCTATGTAGTTTTTTATTCTGATCAATTAGGTGCTTTTTCTTCATTACTAAAAACAAAGTTAGGGGTTTTATTTTTCTATATTATTCCAACATTAATAATGAATATGTATCTGTTTTATGCTGATGAATTAAAACGGTTTATTAACATTTCTGGTATGTTTTATGAAATCAAAAAGAGGGGATGAATCTACCCCCTCTTTTTGATTTCGGAATGTATCAAATATTATTTGACGGCTTCCTTTAATGGTTTTGCCGGTTTGAAACCTACTGCATTTCTTGCAGGTATTGTGATTTTTTCTCCGGATTGAGGATTTCGTCCTTCTCTTGCCTTTCTTGTTCGTACTTCGAAAGTACCGAGGCCTGAGACCTGAACTTTTTCTCCTCTTACTAAAGTCTGTGTAACGCCTTCAACGAGTGCGTCAACAACTTTTCTAACTTGTGCTTTTGGCATGTTTAATTGATCTGCCAATCTATCTATCATGTCTGTTTTTGTCATTTTATAAAGTCACCTCCTCGTTATAGTGAACTTGATTTTGCGGTTGGTAAGTACTTAATTCCTTACCATGGGTTTAACATACCTCTAATTTCCGCATTCTGTCAATCTTTTTTGAATACTATATCAATATTTATTGCAATAGCAGCTCTTTTTATAATCATTTTAGCTAGCGGTTGCAACGGCGCGGATCTCCCTGATAACGATGACTTTTACCGTACCCGGGAAGGTTTGTTCGTTTTCAATTTTCTTTGCGATATTATTACTTAACACTAATGCTTCAGTATCATTAATGTGAGTTGCGTTTACAATAACTCTGAGTTCTCTCCCGGCTGATATTGCGAAAGCTTTTTCAACTCCTTCGAATCCCATTGCTGCTGCTTCTAATTCTCTCATTCGTTGAATATAGTTTTCATAATCTTCGTATCTTGCTCCTGGTCTTGAGCCAGAAATTGAATCGGCAATTTGTACTAAGACTCCTGGTATTGTTGAAGGTTTGTCATTGTGATGATCTCTTACAGCAGTTAAAACGCTTTCGGGTATATTGAATTTTTTTAGATATTCGACTCCTAATTCGATATGATTACCCTCTTTATCTGTTACAACCTTACCAATATCGTGGAGTAGACATGCAAGTTTTGTTACAGCAACATCAGCCCCAATTTCATGCGCTAATTTAACCCCGATTCTAGTTTCCTCAAGAGTATGTTGAATCATATTTTGACCATAGGATGTTCGATATTTAAAATTCCCTAATTTTTTCACGAGTTCTTTCGGAAGATTGTATACTCCAACTTTTTGACATAATTCTTGTCCTGCTTCTAGTATTGCTTTATCTATTTCATCTGTCGTCTTTTTTACTACTTCTTCAATTCTTGCAGGATGAATTCTTCCATCCTTAATAAGTTTTTCCATTGAAAGTCTGGCAATTTCTCTTCTTACTGAATCGAAACTTGAAAGTCTTACTTCATTTTCATTTTCGAAATCTACATTAACACCTGTTATATCTTCGAAAGCTTTAATATTTCGACCTTCTTTACCAATTATTCTTCCTTTTATATCTGGATCTGGTAATTTTACAGTCGAAATTGTAAATTCAGGGACATAGTCTGTTGCTGCATGATGCATAGCATCTAGGAGTAATTCTTTTGCGATCGCATCAGATTCTGTTTGGATGCGGTTCTCTGCTTCTTTTACTCGTTTTGCAATTTCATTGTTTAGTTCCTCTTCAACTTTTTTGATAACTATTGATTTAGCCTCTTCTTTTGACATAGACGCAATTTCTTCAATCTTTTTCATTTGGCTATTTCGAAATTCCTCGGCTTGTTGATTTTTACGCTTCCATTTTTCGATTAGTTGCTCAACTCGTTTGTCTTTTTCGTCAACTTCGCGAAGTTTTTGATATAGATCGTC
>CAZFZJ010000010.1:11410-17093 GCA_964523665.1 uncultured Candidatus Saccharibacteria bacterium | reverse complement strand
AAAGCGCTTTTCAGCTTTCTTTTCGATTTCGAGGCTTTTTTGACGAATTTCGCGGGCCTCTGTTTCTGCTTTTTCTTTGATTTGTAATGCCTCTTCTTTCGCTTTAATTACAATATCCTGTGCCTGTTCTAGGTCTTTTGGATCGATCTCTCGAGCTTTTATCCCCTTACCACTCTGTTCAGCTTTTTTTGAGACAATAAAGTAAACTAGTGCCGCTGAGGCAAGCGTAGAGGAGAATGATATTAACAATATTTCCAACTGCATTTCTGAAAAATGGTATTGAGTTAAGGAGTCTCGGCGTTAATCTTATAATAACTGCTATATTTGCTGTAATTTTTATACATAGTTAAGTTGCAATTTCTAATAAACGTCAAGTATTTTCCTAAAACGAAATACATAAACTATTCTTACTAATTTCTAGATATTGTTATTGTAGAGTTAGGCAAAAAGACTGTCAATATTGCTAATAATGGTGCTATATGAATATCCTCGAGATAGCAGATGCCTTAGGAGTTTTTCTTTTAGTTTTCTTTGGTCAGTACTTCTTTGTTTCGAGAGATATTTTCTGATATATATTTGGAGATCTTGTTCATTTTCATCCATATTCGATAATTCTTGGTTTATTATTTCTGTTGGGATTCCTTTTCTATGTAGTTCAGCAGATAAAAGGTTCTTGCCTTTTGGTTTGCTTGAGTTCGAAGCTATATATAGAAATCTTTTGGTGAATTGAATATCATTTACTAGACCTTGATCTTTAAGTTTATGAATAAATTGCTCATATGAATGAAGCTTATCTTTTTGAATTATAAATTTGCGAATTTCGCTCTCAGTATAATTCTTGTATGCTAGCTTTCTGATCACATCGGATTTAGTTTTGGCAAATATTGCAAGATCAAGTAATTTTTCGATCAATTGATCTTCTAATTCAACGCCCTTTTTGAGGTTATGACTCAGAAGTGTTTCTAGATCAACATAAAAATCAATTTCATCGTCGAGATGAATCAAGTATAAATCCGGATATTTTTTATTTTGCGTTATCTTTATTATCTTTTTCACTTTATGGGATTCGCGATTTATGGTGAATCTGCTTCTTTAAAGCTTCTCTAATTTTTGTATCTATTTCTTTTTCTAGTTTTGGATTTTCACGAATGTGAAGTTTCGCATTTTCTCTACCTTGCCCAATATTCTGGCCCTCATATTTGATCCAAGCACCTTGTGCTTCGATTATTCCAAGCTCAATTGCAGCATCCAATAAACTCCCTTCTTTGTTGATTCCTTCACCGAAAATTAAGTCGAATTCAGCCTCTTTAAAAGGCGGAGCAACTTTGTTTTTTACAATCTTAACTCTGGTTCTATTACCGTAGGCTTGTCCTTTATCAGTTAATGATTGGATTCTTCTTATTTCCATACGAACAGATGCATAAAATTTTAAAGAGCGACCGCCTGTAGTTGTTTCTGGATTTCCAAATAAAACTCCGATTTTTTCTCGTATTTGATTGATAAAAATGACGGTTGTTTTTGTTCTGCTAGTGATACCTGTAATTTTTCTAAGTGCCTGACTCATCAATCTAGCCTGTAAACCCATATGGCTATCACCCATTTCGCCTTCAATTTCGGCGCGTGGAGTAAGTGCTGCAACTGAATCAATTACTATAATATCAATTCCCCCGCTTCGAATTAACGTTTCTGTAATATCTAAGGCTTGTTCTCCGCTATCGGGCTGGGAGATGAACAATTCATCAACATTTACGCCAATATCTCTTGCATATGAAGGATCAAATGCGTGCTCCGCATCTATAAATGCTGCCCTCCCACCGCTATGTTGAGAAGACGCAACAATACTAAGCGCTAAAGTTGTTTTACCACTTGATTCTGGACCATATATTTCAATTATTCTTCCTTTTGGTATTCCACCCACACCCAGAGCAATATCTAGTGTCAAAGCCCCTGTTGGGATTATTTCGATAGAATCCTCCACAGCACCTTCTCCCATTTTCATAATTGAGCCTTTACCATAGTGTTTTTCGATCTGACCAATTGCTGAATATAGGGCTTCTAACTTTTGTTTATCGTTTGTTGGCTGTTTAATTAGTTCTGTTTGTTGTTTTGCACCCATAATTTAATTAATAACTTTTACTCTAAATCTAGCACCTATAACTTTACACCTTATTAAATACTAATAACATTTTTGTATATAAAAAGTAAATTAAAAAGCTCGGTTTGATTTTTTCTCCTTGATCAGTACAATTGAATTGTGTATCTAGTCGAAAGAATATTTATATGATTACATTAATCGATTTTTATGCTGATTGGTGTGGACCTTGTCAAGCGATGAAGCCAATATTAGAAAAAGTTATTAGTTCCTATTCTGATCGGGTCGCCTTAGAGAAAGTAAATGTAGATGAAGACCAAAAAAAAGCCAAAGAATATGGAGTTATGAGTATACCAACGCTTGTAATGCTTAAAGATGGAAAAGAGGTAGACCGCAAAGTAGGTCTATTATTTGAGCCTGTTTTAAAACAATGGGTTGAAAGTCACTTATCATGAAAATTGCAATTAACGGATTTGGAAGAATCGGAAGGGCTGTATTTAAAATTATCGTCGATAGAGCTCAAAAAGGAGAGAATTTAGAAATTGTAGCTATTAACGATTTAACCGATACTGAAAACCTTGCATATTTACTTCGCTATGATTCTGTTTATGGTAGATATGAAAATAAAGTAACTTTTGATGAAAATTCTTTGATGGTTGGAGATAAAAGGTTTCCCGTTTATGCACAAAAAGATCCTTCTCAATTACCTTGGAAAGATTTGAATGTTGATGTAGTAATCGAATCTACTGGAGTTTTTAAAAAATTTGTTTTTTCGTCTGCTTATCTATTTGATAGTGCAAAAAAGGTTATTTTAACCGCTCCTGCAAAAGATGATGGATTTAAAACGTACGTTATCGGTGCCGATGTATCAGGTGTAAAAGAAAACGCATTGATTTCAAACGCTTCTTGTACAACTAATAATATTTCTCCAGTAATGAAGATTCTTGAGGATAATTTTGGAATAGAAAAATCATTAATGACTACAGTACATGCATATACCGCGACTCAAGGGTTAGTTGATGGTCCAGCGAAAAAAGATGTTAGACGCGGACGTGCCGCAGCGCAAAATATTGTACCTTCAAGCACTGGAGCCGCAATTGCAACGGGAAAAGTTTTACCATCTGTTGTTGGGAAATTCGATGGGCTTTCATTACGCGTGCCTGTGATCTGTGGTTCAATTTCAGATATCACAGCTGTCTTAAAAAGAGATGTTACGGTTGAAGAAATTAATAAAGCTTTTGCAGATGCTTCACAATCTGAACAGTATAAAGGTGTTGTTGCATATACAACGGAACCGCTTGTTTCTTCAGATGTTATAAAAACACCCTTCTCTTGTATTATCGAAGGTGATTTAACTCGGGTAGTTGGAGGGAACATGATAAAAGTTATGGCTTGGTATGATAATGAATGGGGTTATTCAACGAGAGTGGTTGATTTATTATCCTACTGTTAGGCTATGCCTAAAAAATATCTTATAGCCCCAAGAGAGCAAAAATGTATTGGTTGTAATCTCTGTAGTTTGGTTAGTTCATTGTATGAGAAAAGAAGGCTTGGGGTTAAAGAATCAGCAATTTCTATTAAGGGAGGTCCTGGTCGTTATAAAATTCAAATTGATTATGGTGATAAAATAAAATTTCCAGAAAAAATTGTACGAATTTGCCCGCAAAACTGTTACGAAATAGTTTCATCATAAAGATGATTGCACGTGATCATAAATCCATATTAGAGATAAATCTATCTCAAGGTACTGCACAAATAAAAATAAGCGGAGATCTTTTTAGAACTTTAGGCGGGATAGTTTCTGCATATCAGCTCTACCTAGAGTATTTTGAAGATGATCCGATTATATTTGCTGCTGGCCCATTGTCGGGAGTGTTCCCCTATCTCTCTAAATGTGTTGCATTATATAAGTCAAATGGTGAGTTGGTCGAGAAATTTGGGGGAGGTAATATTGCCGCAAAGATGAATCTCGCAAATATTGATGCGATAGTTTTGACTGGATCAAGTAGCTATAAAAGAAATATTAAAATTGATGTTTTTGAAAATTCTGTAAATGTTCAAGAATTGTTGACCGAAAATATTAATGAATCAATGCTATTTCCTGATCTACGTATTCGATCACAAAAAATTATTTCACAGGGATATTTTGAATTTGGAGAAATCGATGAACCGATTATCTCTGGAGGAGAAATCCAAATAAATATTGAACATTCCGAATCTTTTGATATCAGAAACATCTATGATTATGAAAAATTGTATAAGAAATTACTCGAGTCTTTTAGGGAATTATCAGTAGATCCCGCAAATAGTCCCTCATGTTTTGGATGTCCTATGGGCTGCGAAAAATCTTCAAAAGGGGAAGATGATCTAAATATTTCGGTTTTACCAAGATGCCTGGTATCGTGTGGATACGCTGCATCAATATACAAACATATCCCGACAGTTTTTGCGTGTTTGCAAAGTATTGGATATGATTATACACATAGCGATCTGGAACAAATCCCGCTAATTCTCTCTGAGATTAAGGAAGATATTTTAAAACCAAAAATAACATGAAACGATTAATAGCTAATTGGAAGCAAAATAAAAATGAAGAAGATATTAAGGTCTGGTTTGATACATTTTATTCAAAGCCAAGTTTTCATGAATCTATTGAGATAATAATCGCTCCGTCTTTTCCTTACTTACCAATATGCTATAGATATGCTGCATCGGCGGGTTTAAAAGTTGCTGCTCAAAATTTATCTGAGTATGATAGAGGAGCTCATACCGGGCAAGTTGGGGCGGATCAGATTAGAGAATTTGCACAATTTGTAATCATCGGACACTCAGAGGCAAGAGCTCTAGGCGAAACGTATGATATTATTTCACGAAAAATTCAAAACGCCCAAAATGTAGGATTAATTCCAATTATTTGTTTTAGTAATATCCCGGAGTACCTGCGTGCAGTAAAAGTTGCCGATTCGACGAAAAATGTTTTTTATGCATACGAACCGATTGAATCTATAGGTAATGGTAATCCTGCATCTTTACAGAGTATTGAGAATATCTGTAGAGAAGCCGGAATTGAAAAATTGATCTATGGTGGGAGTGTTGCGGAATCAAATATTATTGACTATCTTGATTCACCATTAATTGAAGGCTTCCTAGTTGGCGGTGCAAGTTTAGATGCTGAAAAATTCTATAATCTTGCCAAAATTATTACTACTTATTTAAGGAACTAGAATGTCATTTTTCAAATATTCATGCTTAATTATCATAATAATTTTATTCCTCGGTGGATTTTTATTGGTAAGATTTGGTGAACCTGTTTTTGGTAAATTGTTTACACCTGTTTCAATTGTTTCCAAAGTTCTTGGAGAGGATAGTTTAAAGTCAACAGATGGCAGAACGAATATCCTTCTCTTAGGTATGGATAAAAGATCACCCGATAGCCATAGTTCAGCCACTGGAGTATTAACGGATACCATCATGGTTGCTTCTGTCGGTAAATCGGGTAACAACACTGTCATGATTTCGATTCCAAGAGATTTATATGTTCCTGATATTGATGAAAAGATTAACGCATTATATGCAAGGAATTGTACTGTA
>CAZFZJ010000010.1:5493-11400 GCA_964523665.1 uncultured Candidatus Saccharibacteria bacterium | reverse complement strand
GGAAATATTCCGGTAATAGTTATGATGTAGAAAGAGTAAGAACTGAGGTAGAAAACATTTTAGGGATGCCTATCCATTATTATGTATTAGTTGGATTTGAAGCATTTACCGATGCCATAGAAGCGATTGGCGGAATTCAAGTAGATGTTGAGAATTCATTTGTCGATTTTGCTTATCCTATAGAAGGTATGGAAAACGCTGAACCTGAATCTTCGAGATATAAAACAATTAGATTTGAGAAAGGTTTGCAAACAATGAATGGAGAGACAGCTCTGGAATTCTCACGTTCAAGACATTCTGAAAATTACTTAGAAGCTGGTGATTTTGCTAGAGCCAGGCGTCAACAAAAAGTTATATTATCTTTAAAAGATAAAGTATTGTCATCATCTACATTATTAAATCCCGCGAAGATTTCGGAATTATACAAAGCCTTTGAGAAAAATGTCGAGACTGATATTACGCTAGCTGAAGCGTTGCTGTTTTATTCAAAAGCTGAAGATTTGGAGATTTCAAATATTAAAAAGATTGTTTTATCTGACGAAAGCTTGGATGAAAAACGACCAGGGACTGGGATGTTGTTCGTTCCTAATCAAGAAGTACGAGAGTCCAGATATGGAGGCAAATATGTACTAATACCTAAAGATGAAAGTTATGATGAAATAAAAGCGTTAGTTCGACAATATCTCTTCTGCGATAGTACTCAAGAGAATTGTAACTAGGATGATTTATATTTTTGAGGGTGACGATTTAGACGCAATTAATAAAAATCTTGATGAAATAAAAAAAGGATTTGAGAAGTCGAATATATATAGCTTTGATGGATTTTCAAAAAACAAAGGAGAGATCTTAAATATCTTACAAACACAAAATATCTTTGCTTCTTTGCAGTTAGTAGTAGTCAAGGTTTTACCGAATGAAAATCTAGATTATGACTTTAGTAAATATAAAGAGTCGAGAGAGATCACAATTTTGTTATATGGATCATTAAGTAAAAGATATACTTCGATCAAAAATCTCTATAAAATTGCACAAATAAGAAGTTTCAAAAGTAAAATTAAAGAGTCAAATTTTGATTTATGCGAAGCGATTTTTTTGCAAAGAAACAAAAAACTCGCAATTGAAATTATCCAAAAGCAAGAAAGTTGGGAAAGTGATATTTTTGGTCTTATCTCATTGATGCAAACATATATTCGAAATTTAATTTCAAAAAATTATAAAAATAATACTTGGATCGAATTAAACCCATATTTTAAGAAAAAATTTGAAGTTGAAAAGAACAAATTCACGGAAGATGAACTAAAAAATTTATATTCGGATTTATTTGAACTTGACATAAATTTAAAGTCTTCATCTAAGCGGACAGCCAAGCAGCTATTGCTTGATTTTGTGATATACTCGATTTAAATTACACGACAGGACCGGCCAGGTTATGGCAGAAAACATTGTATATACGACCTAAGACTCATAAAAAAAATAAGACAGGTAGGAATGATGAATCCTCCAGACTAAAGGCGAAGAAGAAGGCCGCATTGTTTGGTTTCTTATTATCATTTGGCTTTATTCTGGTTGGTGTGTTTTTGTTACTTCAACAAGTTTTACTTCCAGTTGTTATAAGCTACGCGAATGATGATCGCAGAGAACCAATTATAAATCCTTTAGATTCAAGTCGTTTAAGCGTAAAACAGGTTCAAACAGATACTAAGGGATTTAGCTTTGAGGAATTAAATGATCAAGCAGAAAAACATCTCGCATTAAATTCAGCTCCAGAAGAAGTAGACAAAGAACCACGTCCCGAGCATATGTATTTATCAATTCCCAAGCTAGAAATTAAGGACGCAATTGTTGATGTCGATTCCACGAATATGGATCCTGTTGACGCTTTAGGGCATTTTAAAGGATCTTGCCTACCAGGAGATGGATGTAATTCTTTTATTTACGGTCATTCTACTTTTAAATATTTTAAAAATCAGTATGAAGAAGGTGATTACCGAGCAATTTTTTCGCGACTCGAAGAGTTAAGTTATGGGGATGAATTTACGATAAGATACAAGGATAAAGAATATCGTTATATTGTAGATTTCAGCCGTGTGCAAAACCCCGAAGAAGTTGACCCTCTTGGCAGTCCATATCCTATGTCTATTGGGAAACATGAAAGTACGGTTGAATTATTCACTTGTACGCCCTCGGGTTCTACAAAATATCGGTTATCTGTTGTAGGAAAGCTTATAGATTAACTGGTTAATCTTCTTGATTAAGAATAAAATTTATAAATAATGGGTAATCACTTGGGTCGACTTCTCCGTCTGAGTTAAAATCATATCTTAAATCCTGATATAGAACAGCTTCTTTAAACTCCTTTGCGATATTTTCTCCAATTATATTTGTTTTTGCTCCAAGAGATTGACCTGGTTTGGCTTCTTTTGCATCTCCAAATCCTGTAAATTCCTCAGATACTCTTGTGTTCGTTGAAGGTTGAGTTGTTTGTGGTTCAACAGATTCAGCTTGTTCGCTCGGTTGTTGGTGTAATTCTATCTGATTTTCATTTGACTCACGTATCACAGGAGCTACCGTTTCAGCTGTTGAAGTTGTAAAAGTATATAGTGATCCGATTTCAGGGTATCTTTTACCTGATTGCACAATGGAATAGAAGTAAAGCGTATTTGCGTCAAGATTTTCTATTAAGATTGAATGATTTCTAGTCTTAGAATTGCCATTACTGGCTGTTTGTGGTTTATTTAAGTCTGCAAATTTTGAATAGATTAATTTCGACTCTGTTTCCAATTCGGTTTCCCATGAGATAATCACGGAATTCACGTTTTTAATGTCTACCTTAATGTTCCTCGGATCACTGTAACTGTCTTTTGCTTCTGATGAGTTATTAGAACTTTTATTTACTAATCCGAATCCGAATACTGATAAGGCAACAATTACACCGAGAATAATAAAGGTTATAAAACCTTTGTACGCCTCAACTGAGTTCATCTTAAACTACTTTCTTAAATTTATGCTTGTCTTTGCTAGGTATATTCCACCGGCCAATAATAGTGATGAAATTATTGCATAGTAAACAACATCATTAACTCCTGTTTCTGGAGCGTTCGTACCATTTCCATTACCTGTAGTTGTTGTACCAGTTATAGATACTGAAGGTGTGGGAGTTGGTTCTGTGGTGGATTCAATTGCTAATGTATAGTTACTATCAATCGTTTCTGTTAGTAATTCTTCTCCCCCCGCTCCTGAAATTTTGCTAGTTGGATCAATTGTTAACTTTGCGGCACCAGTATCTGTAACTGTTTCAAAATTAATTCCAGCTACTTTTACTTTTCCGCTTTTATAATTACCCGCATTATTGACAGCTTTTATTGTGATTGTGCTTGTTGTTGTATCAAAACTTTTATCAAGATAGCTATCAAATTCGCCTTGTGCAATAGAGACTACTTTTACCGTCGCGGGGTATGTTATTTTTAGCTCGGTACTTGCGATTTGTGGTTCAGATACACTTGATTCCACATAAACACTAACAAGGAAATTTTTTGAAGTGATTTTACCCTGGCTTGGGTTTATATATGCCGATGCGGCAAGTGTTGATGAGGTTGAATATGCAACAAGCGTTGCAGATAAAACTAAAGTCGAAACTAATTTTCTGAGATTGGGCAGTTTATTCATATTAATGATTATAACAAAATAAGTCCTACTAAAAGAATATTAGGTTAGATCTATTTTGAATGCAAGTGCTTCATCATAGAAGATTTAATTCTGGCGCCTGTATTTCTGTGAATGACATTGTTTTTGACTGCCTTGTCGATGACCTTTTGAAGCATGGATACTTTTGTATTAGACTCTTCAGAGGTTGCTGATTCAATCTCTTTTATAGCGTTTTTAACTTTACTTTTCCACCACCTGTTATACTGAGTCCTTTTTTTGGTTTTTCTTATCATTTTTAGGGCTTGCTTGGTATTTGCCATACGGGATATTCTATCAAGACGTTGAGATTAGATCAATAGTCATGGTACTATTCGGTGAGACATTATGGTTAGAAAATTTTTTCTCCGAAGTACACAAGCTCTTAATGCGCAACAGCGTACAATCCTTTCAGCTGCTTCTATCATAGGGTTCATTTATATCCTTTCAGCTGGTTTCGGATTTATCAGAAACCGCATATTATCAACCTATTTCGGAGACTCAAGCGAACTAGGGTTGTTTTTTGCTGCAGATGATATCCCTAGCCTAATCTTTACCCTGATTGTTAGCGGATCACTTTCGAGTGCTTTTATACCCGTCTTTATTAAATACTTTCAAAAAGATGAAAATCACGCATGGTCGCTAGCTTCAGAGGTCATGAATACTTCCCTAGTTGGAATTGGCGCCATTACAGTGGTTTTGTGGTTTTCTGCTGATTATGTTGCCGGGAATATTTTAGCAAGGAGTAGTAGTTTGTCGGCATCTGAGGTTCAATTATTGGCTAATTTAATGAAGGTTTTGATGGTCGCTCAATTTGGATTTTTGTTTAGTAGCTATTTCACTAGTATTTTACAGTCATTTAAGAGATTCATTATTCCTGCCTTGGCGCCAGTTTTTATGAATTTAGGAGTTATAATTTTTATTTTGCTTTTTACACCTGAATTAGGTATTTATGCTCCCGCTTATGGAACGGTTTTCGGAGCTTTTGTACATATGTTGTTTCAATTGCCATTTGTTATAAAATCAGGGTTTAAATATTCTCCCAAAATTTTATTCAAAGATAGGGGTGTCTTTGAAATTTACATTTTGATGATTCCGAGAATTATTGGTCAAATGGGGCAGAAATTATTAATACCTTTATATACCAACCTAGCCTTGTTTATTTCTGCTCCTTCAAATGTTATTTTGACTTTTGCAGATGATTTACAGGGAGTTCCTGTTCGAATATTTGGAATGTCGATAGGCCAGGCAGCGCTTCCAATTTTTGCAAGCTCTATAAAGGGCGATGATACAAGTGAATTCAAAGAGTTGTTTTTTCGAACAATAAGGCAGATAGTATTTTTCGTTTTGCCAATTAGTATTCTCTTTTTTATACTTCGTGTTCCGCTAGTTCGGTTAAGTGTTGGTGCTAAAAAATATCCATGGGATGCTACTGTCATGACGGCATATGTTTTAGGATTTTTTTGTATATCGTTAATTTTTCAGGCAATAGTTCTTTTGACCTCTAGAGCTTACTACGCACTGCGAGATACAGTTACGCCTTTATATATAGGTATTTTCGCTGTTATAGTTAATGCAGTTGCAGCAATTTGGTTTGTAAGGGGGTTAGGTCTTGGAGTTTGGAGTTTAGCTCTTGCGTTTACGATTGGATCAATCGTAAACGCAACATTATTACTATGGATTTTAGTAAGGCGTGTCAATCATATAGATTGGAATACTTTTTTACGACCGATTAATAGAATTATAATTGCTTCGTATGCAATGGGGGTAGCTTTATATGTTCCAATGAAAGCATTTGATCGTTTTATTTTTGATACCACGAGAACATTTGATCTAATTTTGTTGACAGGAACTGTAACAGCGATTGGATTAGCAACATTTTTTGGATTTTCGAAACTCTTGAAAATTGAAGAGTTAGAAATGATTACCTCCGTATTATCAAAGATAATTAAGACGAAAAAACCAATCGAAAAGATTGAGTTATCTGAATAAAATTCTATTTGTAGTAATGAACTTTGACGCTTAGTTCGTCTAGTGTTTGTTGATCAAACTTAGAAAGATCTAATGGCCTTGTAATCTCAACTCCTACCTCCACATTATCCTTCTTATTATATGTCGTATATAAACTTACACTCATCCAAATAACTGATGTGATTACTGTAAGCAGTGTTATGTTAAATATATCTTTAGGTTCCATATTATTTATAAAATATTACTCCTGTGATT
>CAZFZJ010000010.1:0-5468 GCA_964523665.1 uncultured Candidatus Saccharibacteria bacterium | reverse complement strand
GTCCCCTTAATTCTTTTCCCTTTTAGTGTCTGATTTTCTTGAATATTAACTTCATTGATTTCAACTAAACGTAAAAATCGGTTTAGGCTTTCTATAAACTGTTGAAAATTCGGATATGTTGCATCAAATGATGCGGAGAATTTTAATGGCTTATATTCTTCTGTGTTTTTATCTTCATATGTAAACTGAATATTATCTAGGATTACCTGGTTCCTATATGCTGCCTCATTTAAATTTGCAAGAAATATTGATTCGTTGGTATCTTTTGGAATTGCTTTATCTAAAAGCTCAATCTTATCTTGGTTTTGATTTATTAGTGCTTTCGCTTGTTCTAGCTTGTCTTTTTTTTCTGCTAGCGTTTTTTCTAATTGCTTTAATTCTTGCAGATTATTATATGATTGAATCGCCTGTGTTGCTGTTGGTTTTATTGCAAAAACAATGAAAATACTAGCAGTCGCGAGTGTTAGTGATAGATGAAAATATCTATTTTTTTGTAGTTCTTTATATCTGTCTTTTACGTTATTTAAATTTTCTATTTGCATTTTCATCTTATGATAACTGACAGAGTAAACTCATACTGTTGGCTAGACTTGCTATATTTACTAGATTTTAAAATTATTCGATCTGTATTTTCATCGTTTAGAAGCTGCTGAATCAAAAATGCGAAACCTTGTATTGAGCCTACTGTGGCCGAAATTTCTGACGATTCAGGAGAATACCCAACTTTAATTAACTTCATGTCATCTGGGATTTTCTCGCTAATACTTGTGATTCTACGATCCCAATCAATACGGGAGTTTTCAACTTGCTTAATTTTGTTTATGTCGCTAAGGATTGAATTGTAATGACGCTCGATATCTTGGTTTTCAATTACTTCGAATTTTAAATCCTCGATTCGATAGTTGATTGCATTCACATTCCTAATCAATGAAAATTTTGAAAAAAGAGCGATTAATACAAGTGCTTCAGTGATTATTATTAGTTTCTTGCCTGATTTAATTGACCATTCGAGTAGTTTTTGAGTAGTACTCAAGTCTGTTTTATCAAAAGTCCCTGAAAAGGTTAAATTAGGAGTTTCTTTTTCAACTGGCATTATGTAGAGTTTAGCAAATCCTTGTATAATATTTCCATTATGGAGCCAAGTAAAATACGTAATTTTTCGATTATCGCACATATTGATCATGGAAAGTCCACTTTGGCTGATCGAATAATTGAGCTAAGTGGTGCGATTCGCAAAGAAAAAATGGAAGAACAGCTACTGGATAGCATGGAACTAGAGCGCGAAAGAGGCATAACCATAAAACTTAAGGCAATTCGGATGATGTATGAGTATTCAGGGGAGATATACCAAATGAATCTTATTGATACACCCGGACATGTCGATTTTGGTTATGAAGTATCAAGATCTTTAGCCGCCTGTGAAGGTGCACTACTATTAGTTGATGCATCTCAGGGAGTTGAGGCCCAAACCATTGCTAATCTTGAAAAAGCAAGGCAGGAGGATATAAAAATTATCCCAGTTGTTAATAAAATCGATTTACCTTCAGCTCGCGTCGAGGAAACTGCTTTACAATTAATTGAGCTTGGTTTTGCTGAGGATGATATCTGTTATGCATCTGGTAAAACAGGTGAGGGTGTAACTTATTTATTAGATAAGGTTATCGAAAAAATTCCTGCTCCAGAGGTCGAAGATATTTCTGAAACGAGAGGGCTAGTATTTGACTCTTTTTATGACGAATATCGTGGGGTCGTAGCTTTTGTGAGATTACTTTCAGGTGAGGTTAAAAAAGATTCAACGATTAGGTTGCTCGCAACAAAAACTAAATCAAGAATTGTAAATCTTGGCTATTTAACACCTTCTCAGGTCACAACAGATTCACTTTCAGCTGGAGAGGTTGGTTTTATCGCAACTGGTTTAAAAGATATTGCTCAAGTTAGAGTTGGCGACACCTTAACCTTAATGGATCAGGAGCCCAAGCCGATTCCGGGTTATAAAGAACCCGTTCCCGTGGTGTTTTTAAGTATTTATCCTGTTGATTCTTCTAAATATCTAGACTTACGTGAAGCTGTTGAAAAATTGCGTTTGAATGATGCGGCTTTTTCTTTTGATCCAGAAAATATCGGGAATATTGGAAAAGGTTTTAGGTGTGGATTTCTAGGTCTATTGCACGCTGATATTATTACAGAAAGAATTGAAAGAGAGTTTGAGATTGAGGTTATTACAACGACGCCTTCTGTTAGGTATCTGTTAACCACTACCAAAGATCAAGTGATTGAGATTAAATCTCCCGCAGAGTTCCCTGATCCGACATATATTAAAGAAGTGACTGAGCCATGGGCTAGGGTTTTTATTTATGTAAACTCGACATATATGAGTGCTGTTATGGATTTGTGTAAAGCACGTCGAGCTATTTTTGTTGATTCGACTCCAATTGAGGGGATGCGAATGAAAATTACATATGATATCCCTTTAATTGAATTGATTATAGATTTCTTCGATAAATTAAAATCGATTTCTTCAGGTTATGCTTCAATTGATTATAAATTGATTGATTACAGAAAAGCCGATGTTGTTAAGATGGATATTCTTGTAGCAGGTGAAGAAGTCGCTCCTTTAGCACAGTTAGTTCAAAGGAAAGATGTTCAAGAAGATGGGAAAAGAATAATTTTAAAGCTAAAAGAGCTTATTCCTAAACAGCAATTTCAAGTTTCATTACAAGCCTCGGTTGGCGGAAAAATCTATGCCAGGGAGGATATCGCTCAGGTTCGAAAAGATGTAACCGGATATTTATATGGTGGAGATGTAACCAGAAAAAATAAACTATTAGACAAGCAGAAAAAAGGAAAAAAGCGAATGAAGCAATTTGGACGAGTCGAAATCCCCCAGGATGTTTTTTGGAAAGTCATGCAAAGGTAATCTATAAAATTATTGATTTATCGGATAAGATTAGATCTATAATATGGATAATTCTGCCTACTTTTTGTTTAGAAAAATATTAACGAGTAGAAAGTTTTTAATAATAATTGTTCTACTTGTTACGGTAGCTGTACTTTTCAACTCTTTAAGGTTTAGTGCAAAGGAAAATATCTCTCAAGCCGCATTTCCCGAAAGTACTCAATATCAACGAATTATTCAAATTGATAATACTTCGAATGGATCTTCGCTGAGTAATTTTCAAATACTTTTGACTCTTGATACCGAATCATTGATAAATGCTAGTAAAATGCAGGCCGATTGTGATGATATTAGACTTTTAGATAGTGATAATTCAACCGAATTGTCTTATTGGATAGAAGAAGGAAACGCATATGCGTGTGATAACTCAACTACAAGAATTTGGGTAAAGGTTCCAAATATTAATGCTAATTCAACTAAAACGATTTACCTGTATTATGGAGATAGCGGTTTAACCGCGGCATCAAATGGTGCAAATACTTTCGACTTTTTCGATAATTTTTCGATTTTTAATAGCTCTGTATGGACAGCAACGGGTGCGTATACGGTATCTAATGGCAGACTAAATGTAACGACAGGTTCAGTTTACACCACAAACACGGTCGGTTCTCAGCCGAATACAATTACCGAGTCCTTAATTAGGTGGGATGAATTTACGAGTGATTTTGGTGGGTTTTATATTGCAGACACAACCAATACCGCTGCCGGTAATGCTACAAGTGCAGCGTTGCTTTATATCCATAACAAGGCCTTTTCATCTCCTTATACAACAATATATTCACCGGCAGCAGATGGAAACGATGCGTCATATAATATCAATTTAGGTACTGATAGTATGTTTGTTGCTACGGCTTCAACGAATTATCTATTAAGTAGTTTAATTACTCCTACTGATTTTTATACCTATAATGATTTGTCAGAGGTTACAAATTATTCAGGGACTTTTTCTGGTCCATACTATATTTGGTTTGGACATTATTCGGGATCAAATGCTGGTACCACTGCTATATCTAACGTGAGCGTAGATTGGGTCAGAACTCGAAAGTATTCCGCTATTACACCTTCTGTTACTGTTGGAAGTGAACGGACTGAATCGACGAGTGATTTTTCAATAAGGTTTTATGGAACAGGTTCTGGTGGTATTGATAGAATAAGAATCCCCTTGCTTAGTCCGTCAAATAGAGCAGTAAACATCGGATCTGACATGACTATAGAATTTTGGCTTAAAGCTTCGCTTGCTGATAATCCTGATCCAGATACTTGTACAACTGCAAATGACTCATGGACAAATGGGCATGTAATAATAGATCGGGATATTTTTGGAGATGGTGATTTTGGCGATTACGGGATTTCACTTATGACTGGGAAAATTGCATTTGGTGTGAATAACGGTACCATCGGAGCGACTGTTTGTGGCTCAACTGATGTTGCAGATAATTCCTGGCATCATATTGCGGTTGTAAGATCTAATACCGGTCAAATGAGAATTTACGTAGATGGAACATTAGATGGTACAAACAATAGTAGTGTAACTGGGGACATCTCATATAATCCAGATCGAATTACGAATATGGCCTATCCTATGGATCCATATTTAATTTTCGGTGCCGAAAAGCATGATTATGATCCTGCATACCCCTCGTATAGTGGATTTTTAGATAGTGTAAGATTTTCTGATATCGTAAGATATTCTAGTAATTTCACTGCACCTACGGCGCCACATTCTGTTGATTCTAATACTGTTGGATTATATCAGTTTAACGAGGGGCCTTCAGGCAACTGTGCAACTAGCACTGAAATTTTTGATTCATCAGGGGCTGAAAACGGCCCAAGCAATGGAGAATGTAGGTTTGGAGGATCTCCTGATGATGGTCCAGAATTTTCAACGGATACGCCATTTAGTGCAACTGTAACAACTCCAGATGCGCCCACTTCGTTGAATGCGATCTCCGGAAACTCCCAGGTATCATTATCTTGGACAGCTCCAGGAAGTGATGGAGGTGCATCAATTACTGATTATGTTGTGGAATATAGAACAGGTGGAGGAAGTTATTCTGTGTTTAGTGATGGAACGTCTACAAATACCAATGCTACGGTGACAGGTTTAACAAATGGAACGACTTATGAATTTAGAGTTGCAGCAGTAAATAGTGAAGGAACAGGAGGATATTCGGGGACTGCTATCTCGACTCCGGCTACGGTTCCCGGGCAACCAACTTCACTATCTGCAACAGCAGGAAATACAACGGTTGCTTTATCTTGGAGTGCTCCGGCTTCAAATGGAGGCGCTTCAATCTCAGATTACATTGTACAATACAGGTTATCTGGTGGTGGAGGTTCTTATACCACTTTTAATGATGGAACTTCTACAAATACGAATGCTACTGTGACAGGATTATTAAATGATTCTACATACGAATTTCAAGTTGCTGCAGTTAACTCTGTTGGTACAGGATCTTATTCCACCTCAATATCTGCAACTCCGGAAGCTGGAACAACTTATATTAATCAC
>CAZFZJ010000009.1:25535-28152 GCA_964523665.1 uncultured Candidatus Saccharibacteria bacterium | reverse complement strand
CTACTTTCTGCATTTCTATTAAATTTTTTAGTTTTAACTCTATGTCTCATATTTTTACTTTAAATTTTCACGTTCTAATAATGCAATGATTTCTCTGATAGATTTTTCACCGAGGTTTCTGATTCTTAAAAGATCATCTTCTGATCTATCTGCTAAATCTCCTAAAGTTTTAATACCTGACTTCTTTAATGCATTAATTGTTCTTGTTGGAAGATGTAATTCTTCAAGAGAAACCTCATCTGCAGGAACAGAAGCGACTGAAGCAACCTCCTCACTTTCTTCTTCTTCCATGAGTTTGTCTAATTCCTCTTTATAATCTTCACCTGTTTCTATTCTATAGAAGTATTCTTTCAAGCTTTTTGCAGCTTGTCGAATCGCTAACTCAGGATCCAATGAACCATCAGTTCGAAGTGTTAATGTTAATTTATCGTAATTGATTTCTCTACCAACTCTTGTTTCTTCAACTAATAAAGAAACATTGTAAATTGGAGAAAAGTTTGCATCTAAGAAAATGGTTCCAATAGGAGCGTTTACTTCTTCTGGCGCTGGAACATATCCACTACCAGTTTCTACTGTCAACTTTGCTTTGATTTTGGATTTTTTATCGGCTAATTCAGTAAGTACTATTTCAGGATTTACAACCTTGCAACCAGTCATCTCTTCAATATCTGCTCCAGTAACGGTTGCTGGACCTGTTACATTTAGGTCTAGTTCGACAGCCCCATCAACAGTCTTTTTAAATCTCACTTTTTTAAGATTAAGTGCAAATCTCAAAACATCATCTTTCATTCCTTGAATCGTAGTAAACTGATGAGAAACTCCTTCTATTTGAACTCTGGTAATAACACTACCCTCAGTTGCTGAATATAAGGTTCTTCGCATCACACTTCCGAGAGTATGTCCGAAACCTTTTATTAATGGTGAAAATTCAAATACGCCTGTACTCCCGTCATTTGAAACTACTTTTAAATTTAATTTTGGAATATTAAACATTTTTTACCAATCTTGTTAGGTTCACCTAGATTTAAAATCTAAGCTTACCTTGAATAAAATTCAACTATTAACTGTTCATTTATATCGTAACTTATATCGTCTCGTCCTGGTAATGTATGTATTATCATTCCTTTTTTATCTGCATCCCAATTCATCCAAACAGGAATTTCACTCTCTGTTTTTGGCATAGTGTCTACTCCAAAGTATTCAATAACGTCCCCAGCTTTAACTTGATACGAAGGGATTGTAATCTTTTTCCCATTCACCATAACTTTACCCTGTCTAATTTTTTGCCTTGCTGTATTACGAGAATCTACATAACCAGCACTTAACACAATACTATCTAATCTAGTCTCTAATAACTGCAATAATACCTGACCAGTAACGCCTGGCTTTCTTGCTGCTTTCTCATAGTAGTTTCTAAACTGACTCTCAAGTAATCCATAAATTCGTTTTGCTTTTTGTTTTTCTCTCAAATGTCTTCCATAGTCAGAATAACCTCTTCTTGTTCGAATAGATCTTGGACCTGGCGGTTGATTTCTTCTAGAAACTGCACATTTATCAGACAAACATCTTACACCTTTTAAGAAAAGTTTTGTTCCCTCTCTTCTACAAAGTCTACATTTGGGTCCGGTGTATTTAGCCATTAAACTCTCCTCCTTTTTCTAGGTCTACATCCATTATGAGCAGTAGAAGTCACATCAACTATCTTGGAAATTCCTAAGCCCGCATTTCGAAGTGCTTTAACACACTGTGTTTTTCCTGAACCAACGCCCTTCATTCTGACTTCAACCTCTTTTAATCCCATTGCAATAGCATCTTTTGCCGTATTTTCACCAATTATCGTCGCTGCATAAGGAGTTGATTTTCTTGAACCTTTAAAACTACTTTTTCCTCCGCTACCCCATGCTATCGTATTGCCCTCAGAATCTGAAATAGTAACGATTGTATTGTTATATCCAGAAAAGATATAAGCAATCCCGTAAGGACTTACGGTTTTATTTTTGTTGGATTTTTTAATTACTTTCTTATTAGCCATATTTAATTAATTATTTCTTGGTTGCAGCTTTAGGATTTACTCCGCCTACTGTCGACTTTTTACCTCTTTTTGTTCTAGCATTTTTTTGAGTTTTTTGACCGCGAACCGGAAGATTTCGCTGATGTCTAATTCCCCTATAACACTGAATATCTTTTAATCGTTTAATGTTCTGAGTTACGTTCCTTTTAAGTTCCCCTTCAACTACTATGTTAAGATTCTCTATCGCAGCTCTAATTTCTGCTATTTCCATTTCAGTTAATTCACGTGCTCTTTTATTCGGATCGATTTTTGCCAGCTTCAATACTTCCTTTGCATTTACTGGTCCAATTCCATATATATATCTCAAACTTATTTCTATTCGTTTGCTTTCTGGGATATCAATCCCCATTATTCTTGGCATTTTTTATTTATCCTTGTCGCTGTTTGTGTTTAGCAACAGCACTACAAATAATATAAACTTTACCCTTTCTTCTAACTACCTTGCAGTGTCTGCATCGTTTTTTAATACTTGGCCTAACTTTCATAATTATTTGAGTCGATAAACTATTCGACAATAGTTCTCATCATACTGACTAAACTCAAGTC
>CAZFZJ010000009.1:0-25500 GCA_964523665.1 uncultured Candidatus Saccharibacteria bacterium | reverse complement strand
TTGCCTTCCTCATTTTCCCCGATAAATAACCAACAACCTCTCGATCATCCTGATCAAGTTGTATTAGAAATTTCGCGTCTGGCAGGGCTTCTTTAACAACTCCAGCAGATTCAATAAATCCCTTTTTATTCGTTATCGTTTCCATAAATTCGCTCAAAAAAGCACATGCGCTTTTTCAAGCTTAATAAATTTATCACTAATTAAGTCAAATTTCTATAGACTGTTACCGGACAATTCTAACATATCATGCTAATTGGTCAATATTAGAGGCTTATTCTCTACAACGGCCACGGTATGCTCAAACATGCCAGTTAATGAGCGATCTTTAGTTCTAACCGTCCACCTATCAGGCGAAGTTTCGATTTCAGACTTTCCCATAGCATACATTATCTCAACGGCTATAACCATACCATTTTTAAGAATCGGACCCTGATTCGGTTCTCCGTAACAAGGGATTAAAGGGTCTTCATGTGTTGAAAGACCTACTCCATGCCCTGCATACTCGGTTATTACTGAATATCCCGCATTTTCTACTGTTTTTTGCATCTGATGTGAAACTGCCCCTACTCTAGCATTTTTCGTAATGGCGTTAATCGCATTATAAACTGCTTTAACCCCTGTTTCTAAAAACGTGTCGATTTCCTTGTTTCCCGAGTCAAAAACCTCCGGAAACTCATTATAGACCGTTTTAGAGGCCCCAACAGGTATAGTCCAGCAGTTATCCGAATAAAAGCCGTCTTTTTTGACCCCTAGATCAACAGAAACAATATCCCCTTCTTTTAAGGGGGTACTATTTGGAATCCCATGAATCCAATCTTCATTAACCGAAATACACGAATCATATTTATAGTGGTTAACTTCTCTAAACCAAGATGTTGCATTATTTTGCTTTAATAAATCAGCGATCATATTGTCAATCTCTACCCCGGTAACACCAACTTTAATTTCTGATAAAACTGATAATAGTATATTTTTTGAAATTTTCCCGGCTTCGGCAATTTTAGCTATCTGATCTTGGCGTTTTAGAAATATCATCGGGATCTACGAAATCAACTATCTTAAAATAAGATCTTAGGTCATCTTGTATTGGATCAATCGCCCTCTCTCCATCAATTCTAACCAATCTACCCATTCTTTCAAATTCTTGTATTACCGGTTCTGTTCTCCTATGAAATTCTGCAAGCCTAGTTTTCATCGCATCTTCTGTTTCATCCTCTCTTTTTTCGAGTTCTCGCCTTAATTTCAACCTCTTAATACATTCTTCTTCAGAAACTGTTATGTAAAAAGCATATTTCAAATTCCCTTCTATCTGCGAGAGAAAATTCATAAAATGTTCAACTTGAGCAATATCACGGGGATAACCATCTAGCACAAACCCTAAAGAAGGGTGATGTTGAATATAATTAAATAGTAACTTGTTTATTAATTCATCCGGAACCAATTTGCCATGCAACCAGTAATTTTCTAACTCAGCACTCTCTGGGCTACCAGAGTTTTTCAAATCTCGTAATAACCTTCCGGTGGAAATATATTGATATCCTAAAAATTTAGCGAGCTCTATCCCTTGCGTAGATTTTCCTGAACCTTGTGGTCCGATTATTATTATAAATTCTTTGGTCATGCTCCTGGGAAACCTAATGCCGAAAAATGTCCTCTCATTTTCTTTACGACCGCCTTTTGAGATTCCTTCATTGCTTTATTAAATAATTTTTCCAAATCTTGTCGTCTTTCACCATTTTCGGTAATTTGTTCAATTCTTTGATCTCCACTAATAATGACTTCATAATTCCCCTCATATACTTTAGTCTTGATCTTTTCCATCTCTCGTTTCATCATGTCTGCTTGCTTTTTCATCTCCATTAATTCTTTCATTTTTCCAAATTGATCTAACATAATATTTTTTGAACTAAGTTACCTAGAAATCATCGTATATTCTTTAGTTACTATACGCGATTCAAGCTGTTTTACTGTTTCAAGTATAACAGAAACAACGATAAGAACCCCTGTGCCACCGATAGCTAACGAACTAACACCAGTATAGCTTTGAATAACGGACGGTAATATCGCGATAACGCCTAAAAACACACCTCCTGCAAATGTAGTTCTGTTAATTATATATCGCAAATAATCAACCGTATTCTTCCCAGGACGAATCCCCGTAATAAACCCTCCTCCTTTTCGAATATCTTCTGCAATCTTTTCGGGATTAAATGAAACATTTGTGTAGAAGTAAGTGAACATAAATACAAGCAAAAAGTAAACAGCGTTATACAAAAAGCTTTCTGATTGGAAATTAATAGAAAACCATAGTCCGAGTTCAGACAAAGTCGGATTTGGCAATTTTTCTAGATATCTTCCTAGTATTCCCGGCAAAATAACCAACGACACGGCAAATATAATGGGGAATACTCCAGACTGATTAACTTTGATTGGGATATAACTACTAGCAGCAATAGCACGACCAATAGACGCAGACTGAGATGAATAATGAATCTCAATTCGTCTATAGGCATCAGTTATAAACACTACACCAGCAATCACTGCAAGACTTACAACAATAAACATAAATACAGGGAAGAAATATGTGAAATCTATAATCGATAGAACCCCCGTAATGCCACCTGGGATACTTGATAAAATTCCTGCAAATACAAAAATCGACATTCCGTTCCCTATCCCTTTTTCAGTAATAATTTCGGATAGCCAAATTAGTAGATAGGTACCAGAAGTCACTATTAATACAAAAAGTAAAATATCAAAAGGTGAATTATTCGGTAGTATGTTTAAGCCACTTGTATTTTGACTGGTTAATAATATATAAATCCCATACCCTTGAACTAAAGCAATCGGTAGTGTCAGAAGTTGCGTATACATATTTATCTTTTCGCGACCAACAGTTCCATCACGAACCATCTCTTCTAGTTTTGGATATATCATAATTACCAATTGAATAACAATTGAAGCATTGATATATGGACCAATCCCTAAAGCTACAATAGAAAGGTTTTTTAAACCACCCCCAGTAAATAAATTAAGGAAATTTAGAAATTGACTATCCGAAAATATTATTTTCATAGCATCTAGATCTACTGTAGGAATAGGAATGTGTGCTAGAAAGCGATAAAAGGCTAGTATCAATAAAGTAAGAACAACACGTTTGCGAATTTCGGGAATTTGAATTGATTTTGATAATACTGATAACATACTCAAAAAATTAACATCTTAAAGATATACACGCAACCCTAGTTAATAATATATTGGGGAAATTTAAAATGAGAAGTTTATTACTCTATAGAACCACCGGCTTTTTCGATCTTTTCTTTTGATTTATTACTGAACCATAATCCTTTGACTTTAAAAGCTGATTTAACTTCACCATTCCCCAAAATTTTTACGTAATCAAACTTTTCTTTAGATTTATTAGCAACCATTTCAGGAGTTACAACACCATCTTTGTCAGCAAACTTTTCCAAATCACCCAATTTGATGTTCATTATTTTGATCTTTTGAGTACTCTTAAATCCATTAATAAATGGCAATCTACGAACTAAAGGTGTCTGACCTCCCTCAAACCAAATATTTGGCTTAACACCTTTTCGAGCTTTTTGACCTTTCATTCCCTTTGTAGAGGTGTGACCTCCCTTGCCTGAACCAAAACCTCTACCAATTCTTTTTTTCTTTTTGCTATTTCCTTGAATTTTTGAGAGCGTATTTAATTCAACCATAATTATATCTCCTTCTTTTTACTTGCTAACTCCTTAAGAGCTTCGACCGTTGCATATGCAATATTAATTTGATTTGTGCTTCCAATAATCTTTGATGAAACATTTTTAATACCTGCGAGTTCCAAAATTTGCCTAACACCGCTACCAGCTATAATTCCAGCTCCAAGAGGTGCGGGCTTCATAAACAATTTTGAAGCGCCGTGCTTTGACCTAACCTCAAAAGGAATACTTCCAGTCTCAGTTAAGGGAATATCAAATACTCGTCGTTTCGCTTTTTCAATAGACTTTCTGATAGCGACAATGTTTTCTTTAGACTTTGCAAGTGCTACCCCGATCTTGCCATTACGATCTCCAACCACAGCTAAAGCAGAAAAGTGATACGCAGCACCTCCTGCACGTTTTGTCGAAGTTCTTCGAATATTAAGAATTCGCTCTTCAAAATTTGAAACGTCTTTCTCTTGTTTTTCCATAGGTCTCTCACTATCTTTTTTATCTGTTGTTACTTTGTTTTGCATTTTATCTAAAAATTAATTCCTTTTGATCTAATACCCTCTACGAGCGCCTTTATTCTACCATGATATTTATATCCATTTCGATCAAAAACAGCATGGGTAATATTCAATCCCTTTAACTTATCTCCAAGCGCAATTCCGACTTCTTTTGATTTATCTGATTTAGTACCTTTCTCAATTTTCAAAGAGCTCGAATTTGCTAGTACTTTGTTATTTCTGTCATCAATTGCCTGGACGTAAATATGAGTATTCGATCTATAAACACAAATCCTAGGCTTCTCGGCTTCTCCTTGAATATTTCTTCGAGATCTATTATTTCTTCTGTTTTTTGATGTAGAGTGTACTTTTTTCACAGTTTATTCATTAATTAACTATTTCTTTCTTTTCACAATTTCATCACGATATTTTATTCCTTTTCCTTTATATGGCTCTGGCTTTCTAATTCCTCTAATCTCAGCGGCAATTTGTCCTACAACTTGTTTATCGCATCCCGAAACTTTAATAATTGTATTACCTTCAACATCAAAAACTACACCTTCAGGAGCTTTTACGATAACTGGATGAGAATATCCAATTAAAATCTTTAAATCATTACCAGATTTTTCAACTCTATATCCAACCCCAACTAATTCCAATTCCTTAGTATACCCTATTTCGACTCCAATAACTGCGTTATTGATTAATGAACGCGTTAGGCCCCAAAACATTTTATAATAGGGAACATCTTCTGAGATCGGTTTGACAAATAAGTTCTTATCCTCAATTACTACTTCGATATTCTCAGGGATAGTCACTGTAAGAGTACCTTTTGGCCCTTTGATAGTCGCTTTAGTCTTTTCTACTTGTACTTCTGCAGTATTTAGTTGTACTGGGACTTTTCCTATTTTACTCATATTAATAAACCTTGCATAAGACTTCGCCACCTAGCCTTCGCTTTTTGGCTTCTCTACTTGATAAAACTCCTCTAGGAGTTGAAATTATATACATTCCTAGCCCTCCAAGCACTCTTGAAATCTCGTCAGCTTTCACATATATTCTCAAGCCTGGTCTTGATTCTCTCGAAATGTGAGAGATAGCAGGTACTTCATCTTCATACTTCAGAGAAATATTCAATCCTTTAAATTTTTTACCTTCGTACTTAAAAGTCTTAACATCTGCTACAAATCCATTTTCTTTTAGAGTATTAGCGATTGCCAAACTCATATTAGAATAAGGGACTTCAATCTCTCTTTTTCCTCTCTGATAGGCATTTCTAATTCTTGTTAATAAGTCGGCTATTTGATCAGATAACATTACCAGCTTGCCTTTCGTACTCCGGGTAGAACTCCTTGGTGAGCGAGTTCTCTGAAGCAAATTCTACAAATTTTAAACTTACGCATGTATCCACTGTCTCTGCCGCATCTTTCACATCGATTGTACTTTCTAACATCATATTTTTTCTTTTTTTTCCATCTTTCGATTAGACCTTTTCGTGACATATTTTAATCCTTATAAGGCATTCCGAGCGCCTTTAATAAACTATATGCTAAGGCATCATCTCTTGACGAAGTCTTTATAGTAATTTGTAAAGGTTTCGTATAAATGATCTTGTTAGCATCTACTTCGGGAAATACTAAGTGTTCTCTTAATCCGATATTGTAATTCCCTGTTCCATCAAAGTTCTTTTTTGATACACCCCTAAAATCTTTAACTCTAGGAAATACTATTTTAACTAATTTTTCATAAAAATCCCACATCTTTTCGCCTCGTAGAGTCACAGAAACTCCAACAAGCTGACCTTTACGAAGTTTAAAATTCGAAATAGATGCCTTTGCTTTTCTTGTTATAGGCCTCTGTGACGTAATATTCTTTAAATCTGATATACATTCCTCAATAAAGGCTTTGTTATCTCTCATCTTGCCAACTCCCATATTTACTACAATTTTTTCCATTCTTGGAACAGACTCAATAGAACCTAAATTAAGTTCTTTCTTAAGTGCCGGCCTTATTTTTTCAAAATATTCTTTCTTAAGACTCATAATTATTTACCTTCCTTAATAACTTCTCCTGAAACTTTTGCAAAACGATATTTTTTCCCATCAATTATTTTATATCCAACCCGAGTAGTTTTACCTGATTTTGGATCAATAAGCATTACATTCGAAACATCGATTGGTTTTGTCTGTTGAACGATTTCACCAGCGTCATTGCCTTTCGGCTTTACATGTTTAGTAACCTGGTTAATACCCTCTACAACAATTTTGCCAGATTTTAAATAAACTTTTTCAACAATTCCTTCTGCACCCTTATCTTTACCTGCTATTACTTTTACTTTATCTCCTTTATGAATTTTCATGATTACCATACCTCCTGAGCTAATGAGACTATTTTGTTATACTTTAAATCTCTTAATTCTCTAGCCACTGAACCAAAAACTCTTGTTCCTTTTGGATTTTGCTGATTATCAATAATTACACCAGCATTGTCATCGAATCGAATGTAGCTACCATCTTTTCTTCGAACTTCTTTTCTTAATCTAACAATAACAGCTTTAACTACTTGATGATCTTGTACTGTAGTGCCAATACCTGTAGTACCTCTAACAGAACAAACAACTACCTCTCCGATACCTGCAAATCTCTTATTTGAAAATCCAGGAATATTAATAACATTTAATTGCTTTGCACCTGAATTATCTGCACATTTTATGATTGATCCTGCCTGTACCATTAGTTCTTCGCTCCTTCAACAACTGATTCAACTCTCCATGTTTTTCTTTTGCTTATAGGTCTTGATTCCTCAATTACAACTTTTTGCCCTTTTTCTACCTTAACCTGATCTACATGTGACAAATATTTTTTATTCACTTTATATCTTTTTTTATATCTTGAATGAAACTTAACATTCTCAACATCAACAACTACCGTGTTTTCATTAATTATTGATAAGATCACTCCATGCAATTTTTTCTTAGCCATTTAAAATCTCCTTTTCTTTAATTACAGTTAATATTCGAGCAATAAGTTTTTTTTGCTTTTGTTTTTTAATAGGATTCTTTTCTTTTCCTATTTCAATATCCATCTGCAAGTCGAATAAATTTTTCCGTTCATCACTCAAGACTTTGATTAATTCTGATCTTTCCTTTTTGCGCATTTCATTAATATCCATATTAAAGTTCCTCTTTATAAATTATTTTAGTTTTTATAGGCAATTTTGCTGCCGCCAACGTAAAAGCTTCTTTTGCTAAGGCTGGTGTAACACCCGATAGCTCAAAAATCATCTTTCCAGGCTTAACATTCGTTGCGTAATGATCTACCTCTCCCTTTCCCTTTCCCATTCTAACTTCTAACGGTTTTTTAGTAATTGGCTTTGCAGGAAAAATTCTTATCCACATTTTTCCACCTCTTTTTGTTGCCCCCGAAATAGTTTTTCGTGCCGATTCGATTTGCCTTGACGTTAACATACCTCTTTCCATGGCTTTCAATCCATATTCTCCAAAATCAAGATTACTACCCCGATTGCTGACACCACGGTTCTTCCCCCTCATCTGCTTTCTGTATTTTGTTCGTTTTGGCATCAACATAATTATTTACTTAACTAATTTCTCCGTTATTAACCCAAACTTTTATCCCTATAGTTCCACCTCTGGTGTATGCTACAGCCTTCGAATAATCAATATCTGCTCTCAATGTTTGACTAGGTACAGAACCTTTCGACACAACATCCTGAGTGGCAATACTGTTTGGCCCTTGTACAGTTCCGGCAACCTCAATACGAATACCTTTAACCCCTGAATCCATCGCTTTCTCCGCGGCGACATTCAAAGCTCTTCTTGCACTAATTCTCTTCTCAATCTGTAATGCGATCGATTCAGCAATAATATTCGCGCTTGTATTAGGATTTTTTACTTCTTCAATTTGTAACTCAATATCAGACTTTGTTATTTTTGTAACTTGACTTCTTATTTCTGATAATCCTGAACCTTTTCTTCCTATTACAACTCCAGGTCTTGATACACGAATTAATATTTTAACTGATTTTATCGATCTTTCAATAATTATCTCGTGTACACCTGCTCCTCTAAGTTTATTAGAAATCATTGTTCTGATTTTGTCATCTTCTAAAAGGTACTTTGCATAGACATCTTTATCGTCTGAAAACCATGAAGATTTCCATCCTTTAGTGATACCTACTCTTAAGCCTCTTGAATCAACCTTTCTACTCATTATTTGTATCTTTCTTTGAACTATCACTACTACTATCTTTCTGAGCGATTGTAATGGTTAGATTTGTTGTTTTTCTTTTCATGGGTTTAAATCTCCCTCTAGCTCCTGGAATTCCACGATTCTTTAGTGTCCATCCACTTCCAACCATAACGTTTTCTATTACCATCTCTTCTGCAACTATATTATTCTTTGCAGAAGCATTTGCAGTTGCTGTTTGCAAAACCTCAAAAATATACTTTGAAGCTTTTCTTTGATCAAATTTTAAGTAATTTAGAGATTCCGCTACATTCCTTCCACGTATAACATTCGCAACAAGCTGAACTCTCCTTGGAGAGACCGGCATATTTCTAACAGAACTTTTTCCTAATATATTTATACTATCCATATTATTCCTTCTTTGCATGTGCTCTAAATAACCTTGTTGGCGCAAATTCACCGAGTTTATGGCCGACCATAGATTCAGTAACATAAACCGGAACGTGCTTTCTACCATTATGTACTTCAATAGTTAGACCGACCATTTCAGGAGTAATACTAGAAGCTCTAGCCCAAGTCTTTATAGCTTTTCGGTCTCCTGTCCGTTTAACTCGGTCAACATGCTTCATTAAATTTTCATCTATATAAGGGCCTTTTTTCGATGATCGTGACATTACTTCTTTCTCCTATCTTTAACAATGTACTTATTAGCATGCTTTCTAGTTCTTGTCTTTTTACCTTTTGATTTATTACCCCACATATCAACCGGATGTCTCCCCAATCTTCGTTTATATTTACCTGCTAACGGATGGCCTTCTGCTCTTGCTTTACCTCTTGTTGTAGGTCTAACCCCCATATGATATCTGGTTCCTGCTTTTCCCAATTTGACTAGCTTCCAATCCTCATTCGCAACCTGACCAATTGTAGCATAACAATTCGCTAAAAATTTACGCACCTCTCCACTTGGCATTTTCACCTCAACGTATTTACCTTCCTTTGCGGTAATCGTGGCCATGGCTCCAGCCGACCTAACATATTTACCTCCTGCTTCTGGATACATTTCAATGTTATGAATCGCCATTCCCAAAGGAATATTTGATAATTTCATTGCATTACCTGGTTTTGGTTCTACTTTCTCATCTGAAATAACTTTATCTCCAACTTTTAATCCAATAGGTGCCAAAACAAACCTTTTATCACCATCTGGATAGAAAATCAAGGCTAATTCGCAAGTTCGATTAGGATCATATTCAATTGCGACGACTTCTCCTTCTATTCCATATTTATTTCTTTTAAAATCTACAACTCGGTATCTCTTTTTTGTACCAGAAAATCGATGTTGAACACTTATACGTCCCCCAGATCTTGCAACTGGCCCTCTTAAACTCACTGTTAGATTTTTCTTTTCAGATTTAGTTAATACCGATGATTGACCAGACATACCAACCATCTTCGTCATGTTTCTTCGTCCAGGACTTGTAGGTTTATATTTCTTAATCATTACTTACTACCTCCTGTAAACATTGCAATATTGTTTTTTTCAGCCAATTGTACTATGGCTTTTTTAACCCTACTTGTAGTAGAGAATTTAAGTCGTTTACCAACCCAACTTCTCTTAACCTTCACACTCTTAGGTAGCATATTCACGTTTATAACTTTTACTTCAAACATCTTTTCAACCGCATCTTTAACTAGAGTTTTACTTGCGGCTCCATCAACTATAAAAGTATATTTATTCGAAACAGCAACTTCTGCGTTCGTTTTCTCTGTAATATATGGTTTTTTAATTATGGTCGAATAATTCATTATAATCTCGCCTCCAATTTATCTATTGCACTCTTTTCTATCAATATTCTTGATGCTTTTACCAAGTCATAAGCATTTACATTCGCTACATCCTGAATATCTGATTTTATAAGATTTCTTGCAGATAAAATAATTGCCTGATTATTATCGTGAATAAATAGTGTTTTTTTGCCTTCCGAGATTTTATCTACAAGAACCTTGGCAATTTTAGTACTTGGAGAGTTCAGAGATGCGAAGTCAACAGCTGACACATTTTTAGCTTCAATTTTTTGGCACAATGCAGTCTTAAAAGCTTTTCTTTTAATTTCATTAGGCAATGAAAATGAAACGTCCTTGGGTTTTGGACCATGAGAAACACCCCCACCAACCCAAAGTGGTGATCTTATGGTGCCAGCTCTTGCCCTACCCGTATGTTTCTGTTGATAAGGTTTACGTCCTCCACCAGAAACTTCAGCTTTTGTTTTTGTACTTGATGTACCCTGATGCTGATTTGCTAAAAAAACCTTAATATATCTAGTTAAAGCATCTTTATATGACTCTTTTTGCGATAAGCCTTTAATCTCTAAATCTGAAATTTTATCGCCAGTCAGGCTATATAGATTAATTTTCATTCGAGTTTGCAAAATATAAAAATACTTTAGAGTTTCTAGACCCGGGTACTCCACCTTTGATACGCAATTCAGAACTAGTTTCGTCAAATGAGATGTAATATGAGACCATTGAAATTTTATCAGTACCCATGTGTCCAGGCATCTTTTTCCCCTTAATAACACGTCCCTGTCCCTGAGTTCCAATTGAACCCAAAGATCTTGCACGATCTTTTTGACCATGCGTGGCAGGTCCACCAGCAAACCCCCATCTCTTCATTCCTCCAGCAAACCCTTTACCCTTTGAAATCCCTTCAACCTTGACTTTCGTAAAAGATTTCAACCCTTTAATAAATTCAACGTTTGCTGGGTCACCTACAACCTTAAGCGTGGTGAATGGAATAACTTTCGATTCATCATTAAACATCTGTGACATCCCTTGCTTCACTGTTTCTATGATAGTGTATTCAATTTTCTTGTTTTTGTTCTCTACCATATTAATTTAACCAAAAGCGCTCCTAACATAAGAGCGCGCAGGTGTAATTATATTAAATTTTTGGGCTAAAATCCATTAGGGATTAGCTCTTAATCGTAACATGTACTCCAGTCGGTAATTTGAGATTAGAAAGTTCGGCAATCGTATTGGGGGTAGGATTGAGAATATCTATTACTCTGGAGTGTGTCCTTCGTTCAAATTGCTCGAAAGATCTTTTGTCGTTATTCGCACTTCTTTGGTAGCTGAAAATCTCACGCTTTGTAGGAAGTGGAATAGGCCCAGACACCATAGCACCGGTTCTTGTCGCAACATCAATCAAATTTTTGGAACTCTGATCAATAGTGCCTACATCGTAGGATTTTAATTTTACTCTAATCTTCATTTTAACTGAGGTATCTTTTTTTGACATAATAATGTGCGACTGTGTTTTAGGGCAGAATGATTATTTCTAATCATTCTGCCCACATCTACTATTTTATTTAATAATCTTACTAATAACTCCTGCTCCAACAGTCTTGCTTCCTTCTCTGATTGCAAATCGCAACCCTTCTTCCATCGCGATTGGAGTAATTAACTCAACCGTAATTTTTACATTATCACCAGGCATTACCATTTCAGCTCCTTCTGGCAATGTAACATCACCAGTCACATCAGTTGTTCTGATATAAAACTGTGGTCTATATCCCGCAAAGAAAGGTGTATGCCTTCCTCCTTCTTCTTTCGTAAGTACGTAGATGCTTGCCTCAAATTTTGTATGAGGGGTAATTGAGCCAGGAGCGGCTACAACTTGACCTCTTTCGACAGCATCTCTTTCAATACCTCTTAGCAATATTCCAACGTTATCTCCTGCCTGACCTTCTTGCATCTGCTTGTTGAACATTTCAACCCCGGTAACAACTGATTTTACAGTGTCCCTAATTCCTACGATTTCAACTTCTTCGTTAAGGTTTATCTTACCTCTCTCAATTCTACCTGTGACAACTGTACCTCTACCTTTAATAGAGAATACATCTTCTATAGGCATCAAAAATGGCTTATCTAAATCTCTAACTGGAGTATCAATCCATGTATCTACAGCATCCATTAAGTCTTCAATAGCCTTAACGCTTGCTGCATCACCTTCGATTGCCTTAAGTGCAGAACCGACTATCATAGGGCTATTTGCATCATATTCATATTTCTTCAAAAGCTCTTTAAGCTCTTCTTTGACCAATTCGATCAATGAAGGATCATCAACCATATCGGCTTTATTTAAGAAAACCACGATCTTTGGAACACCTACTTGTTTTGCAAGCAAAATATGCTCTCTTGTTTGAGGCATCGGACCATCAGCCGCTGAAACAACCAGAATAGCGCCATCCATTTGAGCTGCACCTGTAATCATATTCTTGATATAGTCAGCATGACCAGGAGCATCAATATGAGCATAGTGTCTTTTCTCTGTCTCATACTCAACGTGAGTTACATTAATTGTAATTCCTCTTGCTCTTTCTTCTGGGGCTTTATCGATCTGATCATAAGCCTTGAAACTAGCTGTACCTTTATCCGCAAGAACCTTGGTAATTGCGGCTGTTAAAGTTGTTTTCCCATGGTCAACATGTCCGATTGTTCCGACATTAACATGGGGCTTGGTTCTATCATAAGTAGCCATATTAATTTTCCTTGTTTTGATTAGGGAAAACTTATCCCCTAACTAAAAAAATATACACGTAACTACACAACACATAGCGCAAGTAGTTCAACGCTAATTTTAGCAATAAGCGTTTAAACTTTCAACTTTTCTGCAATATTCGGTGGTACGATTTCGTAGTGATCAGGCTCCATAGTAAAGGAGGCTCGACCCTGTGTCAATCCTCTTAATTTAGTAACATAACCGAACATCTCTTGAAGGGGAACCATCGCATGAACAACAGTAGCATTACCTGGTCTTGGTTCAGTACCTTCAATCATACCCCTTTTCGATGACAAATCACCTATAACATCGCCCATAAATTCATCTGGTATAACCACCTCAACCTTCATTATGGGCTCTAACAGGTCTAATCCCGCTTTTTTCGCACCATCTTGTAATGCCATACTTGCTGCTAGTTGGAAAGCCATTTCCGAAGAATCGACCTCATGGAAAGATCCATCAAACAACGTAACCTCCATATCTACCATTGGATAACCCCAGCCGACACCCCTAAGCATTGCATCTTTAACACCTTTTTCTACTGCAGGGATATATTCTTTTGGAATAGATCCACCCACAATAGCATTCTTAAATTCATAACCTTCTCCACGATTTCTTGGAGTAAGCTTTAACCAAACATGGCCATATTGTCCTCGACCTCCAGACTGTCTTATATATTTTCCTTCAATCTTAGTCTCAGATTTAATTGTTTCTCTAAATGCAACCTGAGGAGCTCCAACATTCACATCAACACCCAAATCTCGTTTTAACATATCTACTTTAATCTCAAGCTGAAATTCTCCTACCCCAGAGATAAGAGTCTGCCCAGATTCTGGATCTGTAGAGATCTGGAATGTAGGATCTTCATCTGCAAGCTTTTTAAGTGCAATTCCCATCTTTTCTTGGTCGGACTTTGTTTTTGGCTCAACTGCCATTGAAATAACAGGATCTGGGAAAGAAATGCTTTCTAAAACCGTAAAATTGTTACCCAGTGTTAAAGTATCACCTGTTTTTGTGTCTTTTAATCCTACAGCTGCAGCAATTTCTCCTGCATACACTTTTTTGATTTCTTCTCTCTGATTTGCATGCATTAATACAATTCTTCCAAGTCTCTCTTGTATACCTTGAGTTGTGTTATTTAGATATGAACCCGCTTCAACAGTACCTGAATATACTCTAAAGTAAACCAATCGTCCTACATAAGGGTCAGTTACCACTTTAAATGCTAATGCCGCGAATGGGGCATCATTATTTGGATGGCACACTACCTCTTCACCTGTTTTTTTATCTATACCCTTTGCAGGTAATACTTCTTCAGGCGAAGGTAAATAATCAATAACGGCATCTAATATGTGGTGAACTGCAATACCCCTGTAATCTCCACCAAACACAGGAAAAAATCTTACCGAAGTATCTATTGTCGATTTTCTGACTGCCGATCGAACTTCATCGACGGTTAACTCTTCTCCTGTTAAGTATTTTTCCATCAATGCATCATCGATTTCTACAACTTTCTCGATCAATTCCTTTCGACATTTAAGGACCTCATCCATCATATTTGAGGGAACTTCTCCTACTTGTAGGTTTTTATCTGAATAATCGTTGTAGGTATAAGATTTCATATCTACTAAATCGACCCAACCATTAATTTCTTTTTCAAATCCGATAGGAAGAGTTACTGGGAATGCGTTTTCGGTCAACCTCTCCTTAATAGAAGCCAAGGTCTTGAAAAAATTACCACCTGTTTGATTAATTTTATTAATAGCGAATATCCTCGGAACATGATATTTATCGGCCTGTCTCCATACAGTTTCAGTTTGAGCTTCCACACCCATTTTTCCGTCAAGTACAACAACTGCTCCATCCAAAACTCTTAGTGATCTTTCAACTTCTACAGTAAAATCAACATGACCCGGGGTATCAATAATATTAACTCTATAGTCCTTCCAAAACGTAGTTACGGCAGCAGATACAATCGTGACTCCTCTTTCTCTTTCTTGTACTAAATAGTCAGTCGATGTATCCCCTTCATGAACCACTCCGATTTTATGTTTTAAACCGGTTAAATAAAGAATTGCTTCCGAAGTCGTGGTCTTACCTGCATCTATGTGCGCGATAATCCCGATATTTCGGATTTTATTAATGGGATATTTTTGTGCTTTTTCAGCAACGTGTACATCTGCCATACGCGGATAATTTAAACATATTTACCTTGTCCTTGCAATAATATATGCAACGCAAGGCATATTAAACTTACTATTTACTCGTTGGATTCTTCTATATAGTCTTTTTGATAAAGACTAGTTCCAAGCCACTTATGATATTCTGTAAAATCTTCTCCTGTAGTAAGGTTTTTTTCGATATGCTTAATTGCCTGATTCATTTTAGCTCCACTATCATCAACCATACTTAAAACCAAGGCTTCAATAGTTGAAGGAACAACAGGACTACCTTTTTCTAATGCTCCCTGATGACTCAAAATCATATGATATAGCTTATCTTTAAGGTTTGCGGGGAAACTAGATATTTTCTCTGCAATAAGCCTATCAAGAAATAAAATCCCTTGACCAATATGAGCAACAAGGTTCCCCTGATTTGTCTTAATTATTGAAGCTCCAACAATATCAAGTTCTTCAAGTTTTCCAATATCGTGAAAAAATAACCCCGTAAAAAATAAATCACGATCAATCATCGGATAGATTTCTATAAATGGCTTACTAAGTTTATTCATCTCCCAAACGTGCTCTAATAATCCCCCTACATAACCGTGATGAACGTACATGCCTGCAGGAAAGTTTACATATTTGTCTCTATACTGAGGATTAGACCAAAATGCCATTAATAGCTTATGTAAAAATGGATTGCCAGTTGCCTCAATTTCTGCCTCAATATCAGATGTCATCATTGAACGATCTCTAGCAGTCACCGGGAGAAATTCTTCTGGTGGCATATTTTTACTCACACGAAGTGATTCAATTATTAATTGAGCTTTCCCATTATATTCTTGAACGGTACCTGAGACCTCAACAATATCCCCGACTTTGGCAAATTCATCTGTGTTTAAAATTCCTTCGCTCCAAATTTTTCCGCGTATTTCACCTGTTTTATCGCTTAAAACTAAATTGTAATATGGTTTATCTTGACGACTCGTCTTTTTTTCGAAATCAGCCAAAGCAAAAAATTCATTGGTGATTTTTTGATCAATCTTTAAATCTTGTACTGAATATGTTTTTTGCATCAAAGTAATAATATCACACAAAGATTTTAGAAAGAATCGAATCTAATACTATCCATTACAGATTCAAATCCTGAATCTGAAATTATAACGTGATCAATTATTGGGATCCCCATAATTCTCGCACCTTCGATAAGTCTTTTTGTAATTGTTATATCATCTATGCTTGGACTGCTTTCGCCAGATGGGTGATTATGCGCGACTGCAATGTACGAAGCATTATTTATTACGGCTTCTTTAAATACTTCTCTTGGATGCACTAATGTCTGATTCACTGTTCCTCTTGATATTTCTGACGTATTTATAACTCTTTTACGTGAATCCAAAGTAATTACCATAAATCTTTCATTTGTTTTATGCAATAAATGTGGCTTTACAATTTCATATAAATCTTTGGTTGTTAACACTGATTTTTTTAACTCAGTTGATATGCTTATTATACGTCTTGCTATTTCAAATGCAGCAGAAATTCTAGAAGCTTTACCGATACCTATTCCTTTAATTTGGAGTAATTGATTAGGGGTTAATTTGCTTAATCCTCTTAATCCATGTGATTTATTCAGCAGCGTTTTTGACAAGTCAAAAACGCTGCTTTGACCACTACCACTACTTAAAAGTACTGCCATTAACTCTAAATCAGTTAATGCTTCTGTCCCTTTTTCAAATATTCTTTCCCTAGGTTTCTCAGACTTTGGAAAGTCTTTTATAGAAAAAGATGAGTACATATAAACATTTAAGCCTCGGCTATTAAACCGGGGCTTAATTCAAATTTACCTACTGATAAAAATTTTTGAAATTACCAAGCAAAATGAGCGAAGGCTCTGTTTGCATCTGCCATCTTATGAGTATCTGCCCTCTTCTTCATTGCACCACCTTCATTTTGTTGTGCTGCTTTAATCTCATTTGCCAGTCTTTTGTTCATAGGCTGACCCTTTGCGGCTCTAGATGAATCGATTATCCATCTTAAAGCCAAAGTTTCTGATCTGTTATGCTTTAAAGGAATTGGGATTTGGTAGTTTGCACCACCTACACGTCTTGATCTGACCTCAAACTCTGGCATGACATTTTTGACTGCCTCTTCTAAGATTCTTCTAGACTCTTTTGGATCAGGGTCAATTGAATCCATCATTTGATAAACAATTTCTTTTGCTATGGATTTTTTTCCATCATACATAATCATGTTTATCAATTTACTTACAACTTTTGATTTAAATCTTGTATCAGGCTGTAAATTTCTTACAGGAGCTTTTTTTCCTCTTGCCATTATTAGCTCTCCTTCTTAGAACCATATAACGATCGTCCATTTTTTCGGTTTTGCACACCTTGTAAGTCAAAAACACCACGGACAATGGTATATCGAACACCAGGAAGATCTTTAACTCTTCCACCTCTTACTAAGACCACGGAGTGTTCCTGTAAGTTATGCCCCTCCCCGGGTATGTAGGCTGTGACTTCGTATCCATTTGATAACCTTACCCTTGCTACTTTTCGTAGTGCAGAATTTGGTTTTCTAGGAGTCATTGTTCTAACAACTGTACAAACTCCCCGTTTTAGAGGACTATTAGTTTTAACATATACCCTTTTCTTTGAGTTATATGACTCAGAAAGAGCTCTTGTAGTTGCTCTTTTGCCCCTACGTGATCTTCCGTTTTTTATTAATTGATTTACTGTTGGCATATTATTTATCTTCTAAAACTAACCTGGCTGTTTCACCAACCGGAATACGTCGTCCAATTATAACATTTTCTTTTAATCCAATCGGCCTATCAACTGAACCTGCGATTGCATTTTCAGTCAATACTGATGCGGTCTCCTCGAACGATGCGGCATCTAGCCAACTTTCAGACATTCTAGAGGCTTTTGAAATACCAAGCATAACTGCTCTAGCCTTAGCTTTTTGCCCCCCTGTTTTCTCAATTTCAGTGTTGATCTTGTCTAATCGGAATTTGGTAATTACATCACCTGGTAATAAGTTCGTATCACCTGATTCAGTAACCTTAACTCGATTAAACATTTGAGCAACAATAACTTCAATATGCTTATCATCAATTGATACTCCTTGAGCTCCATATACTGCCTGAACTTCATTCAAAATATATTTTTGAACAGGAGACTCACCCACAAGATCATAGACTTCCTGAAGGTTCATTGAACCTTGCGTAATCTTTTCACCTGGTGCAACTCGATCTCCATCGCTTAATGCTAACTCGTCAGTTGCATCTAAAACAAATCGCTGAATATCATCTTCTTTAGTATTTGTAGGTTCAACGATAACAACCGTTTTACCATCTTCTTTTTCAACTCTTACTTTACCATCGATTGGTGATATTATAGCCTGTCTTTTTGGCTTTCTAGCTTCAAAAATTTCTTCAACTCTTGGTAAACCTTGTGTAATATTTTGAGTGGCAATACCACCTTTATGGAAAACATTCATTGTCAGCTGTGTACCAGGTTCTCCAATTGACTGTGCTGCAATTATTCCTACTGCAATACCAGGTTTTACTACATCATTTGTGGCTAAATCTAATCCATAACATTTGACACAAACTCCATGATATGTACCACAGTGTAATGGTGATCTAATTTCTACAGAAGAAATGTCAGAATTATTAATTTCTTCAGCAATTTCTTTCGTAATCAATTCATCCTTCTTCACTAATATTTTATTCCCAACTTTAACATCTTTTACAGGATATCTGCCAATCATTCTCTTGTGCCATGCATATAATGGAGCATCTTCTCCTCTTTTTATGACTCTGCCTTTAGTTGCACCGCAATCCTCTTCTCTAATTAACACATCTTGAGCAACGTTTACTAATCTTCTGGTCAAATAACCTGCATCAGCTGTCCCTAATCCCTTATCCATGTAGGACTTTCTTGTTCCTCTTCCTGTTAAGAAGTAATCAAAACTTGATAATCCATTTGAATAGTTACCAAGCACAGGCAAATCAATAATTTTTCCATGAGGATCGGCGATCAAACCTTTAATAGCCGAAATCTGTCTCATCTGAACAGGTGAAGCCTTACCCGCACTTGCTGAAATAACAAGATTTACAGGATTTTCCCTATCCATATGACTCAAAATTGTTCTATCAAAATGATCAACTGCAGTTTCCCATACTTTCAACGACAATGAGCTTAATTCTTTTTGTGTAATAAATCCCATATTGTAATTTTGCTCAATTTCGTCAACTTCTTTTCTAGCTTTTTCCATTACTTGATCCATATCTACAGGTCTTACACAATCAAAAATAGAAAGTGAAATTCCAGAAATAGTTGAATATTTGAAACCTTGAGATTTCATTTCATCGATCAAAATAATAGTTTTATCGATACCAACATTTTCCATAGCATTCTTTATCAAATCTTTAACCTTGGATTTAGATAAGGCATAATTTATATACCCCATTTCACTTGGGACCCTACGATTAAAGATGATTCTTCCTACTGTTGTTTCTAAAATTTCGTCATTATGTAATACCTTAATCAATTGTCTGAGCTTTATTGCACCATTTCCGTAAGCTCTTGCGGCTTCCTCAAATCCATAAAAAACGGTATTTGATACCGGTATGGATTCATTCACGCTAGTCAAATAGTATAGCCCCAAAACCATTTCATGGGACGGAACGGTCATAACAGAACCATCTGCAGGCTTCAAAACATTTTTCGTTGAAAGCATTAATTCCACAGCTTCGTTTACAGCTTCTTCGGATAAAGGTAAGTGAACTGCCATTTGATCTCCATCAAAATCTGCATTGAAACCTGAACAAACAACAGGGTGCAATTGAATTGCTTTATTATCTGTTAACCTAGGGAAAAATGCTTGAATACTAAGTCTGTGCAATGTTGGAGCTCTATTCAATAATACAGGTCTCTTACTTACAAGCTCTTCTAAGATTGCATATACTTCTGGAGTTTTTTGTTCCAAGATATATTTTGCAGTCTTCATGTTAGGTGCATACCCCCGAACCATTATTTCCCTAATCAAAAATGGTCTAAACAATTCCAATGCCATTTCGGTTGGCAAACCACATTCATGCATCTTCAAATGAGGACCTGAAACAATAACGGCCCTTCCTGAGTAATCAACTCTTTTTCCGAGTAAGTTAGCTCTAAAGTGACCTTGCTTACCTTTAATTGAGTCGGCAATTGATCTATATGTTTTTCGATCTCTTGTACGTGTCTTTCTAACTTTTGATGAATCAAAAAGAGCATCGACAGCTTCTTGAAGCATTCTCTTTTCATTTCTTACAATGATTTCTGGAGCTCCAAGCTCGATTAATCTCTTTAGACGGTTATTTCGATTAATAATTCTTCGATACAAATCATTTAGATCAGATGTAGCAAATCTTCCACCCTCTAGCTGAACCATAGGTCTAAGCTCTGGAGGTATTACTGGAAGAGCTGAGATTACCATCGAATTGTGATCAACAGATCCCTTAATAAAGCTATCAATTACTTTAAGTCTTCTGCGAATCTTATCAGCTTTTGTTGATTTTGATTCGGCTAATTCTTCATGTAATTCAGCGCTTAATTTTTTCAAATCATATTGAGCCAATATTGTCTGAATTGCTTCTGCACCAATTTGTACTTCACAAAATTCATCAAGATATTCTTCTAATAAGATATGCTCTCTATCTGTCATTACTGTATAAAGATCAACTTCCTGAAGTTTCTTTTCAATTTTTCTGATTTCAAGCTCTGCTCTTTCTAAGATTATAGCTTCATCTGCTATTAATTCGTCGGCTTTACGTCTTGCTTTTACTCTGATCTCATTAGCTTTTGTCTTTAACGCTTCATCCCATTTGGATTCTTTTTCTTTAGATAGAGATTTTATCTTTTCTTCAGCTTCATCGATCAATGCTTGTGCTTCAAGATCTAACTGTTTTTTTGCCTCAACTTTAGCTTGCTCTACTCTTTCTCCAAACGTTTTCATTAATTCCTTTTTCGCTTCATAATCAATTTCGGTAACGATAAAGGATGAAAAATAAATCACGAGTTCTAAGCTTCTTGGAGGAATACCTAATACGGCGGCTAAAACAGAAGGTATATTCTTAAAAAACCAAACATGAACGACTGGAGATGCAAGAGTTATATGCCCCATTCTCTCTCTTCTAACTTTAGAAGTTGTAACCTCTACACCACAACGATCACAAACAACACCCTTATACCGAACTCTTTTATATTTTCCACAGGCGCATTCATAATCTCTTACCGGACCAAAAATTCTTTCACAAAACAAACCATCTTTTTCAGGTTTAAAAGTTCTGTAATTAATGGTTTCGGGTTTTAAGACTTCACCTTTTGACCAGGACAATATTTCATCTGATGTTGCAAGTGTAATCTTAAGTGCGTCTAGATCTCGTAATTTGCTTAAATCTGTCATAATTTTTATAAACTAAATCTCTGATAAAGCTTCTTCGAGCTCAACCGGAATATCATTTCTCGGCTGATCTCCGTGGAAGTTTAAAGGAGTAATAGCTAAACACAAACCATTTAATTGTCGAACAAGTAATTTGAATGATTCTGGAACTTGAGATTCTGGAATCTTTAAGCCTTTAATAATTGCTTGAAAAGCTAAATAACGACCTTTAATATCATCAGATTTAATAGTAAGCATTTCTTGCAATATTGAATCAGCTCCATAAGCTTCAAGTGCCCAGACTTCCATTTCTCCGAATCTTTGGCCACCAAATTGAGCTTTACCTCCTAATGGTTGCTGTGTAATCAAAGAATATGGACCAGTTGATCTAGCATGAATTTTTTCTTCAGCCATATGGTGTAATTTATAAAGATAAATAGCACCAACTGAAACTTCTTGCTCAAATGGTTCTCCTGTTCTTCCATCGTATAAAATCGCTTTCCCATTTGTAGGAAGACCAGCTTTTTCTAACTCATTCTCAATCGATTTTCGTCTAACCTTCTTAAATGGAGGAATCGCATAATTTCTACCAAGTTTTAATCCCGCCCATCCCAAATGAGTCTCGAGTACATTACCAATATTCATACGTCCAAGAATCGATGCAGGAGAAACAATAACGTCTAATGCTGTACCATCTGATAAATGAGGCATATCTTCTTCAGGCATTATCTTTGCAATAACTCCCTTTTGACCGTGCCTATTTGATAATTTATCTCCGACCGTAATTCTTCTATATTCAGCAACTTTTACAGAAACCTCTTGAATTACGCCCTTTGACATTTGCTCTTTATCTCTTGGAGTTAAAACACTAACATCAATTACCACTCCTGATCTTCCGTGAGGAACTCTCAAAGAATTGTCTTTGACATCTTGTACTCTTTCTCCAAAAACTGCTCTTAAAAGTCTTTCTTCTGCAGATAATTCTGACTGACCCTTAGGTGCAATTTTACCAACAAGAATATCACCGGCTTTAACCTGTGAACCAACAACAACAATTCCATCAGCACCTAGGTTTCTTAATGATTCTTCTGAAACATTTGGAATATCATTGGTTAGCTCTTCTGGTCCAAGTTTTGTTTCCATTACCTGAACCGTATAGTCGATAATATTTACTGATGTTAATAAATCTTCTTTTAAGACTCTTTCTGAAATAATGAAAGCATCTTCAAAATTTAGACCTTCAAAACTCATAATACCGACTCTTAAATTAGTACCTAGAGCAAGATCTCCATTTGAAGATGATGGGCCTTCTGCTAGTAAATCTCCCTTCTTGACCTTATCACCAGTTTTTACCCGACAAATTTGTGTATAACACGAGTCCATATTTGACTGTTTAAATGTCGCGATAGGATGTTCTAATTTTTCACCTTTTTTATTCTGGAGGATAACTTTCTCAGCATCCGCATAAATAATCTCTCCTGAATCTTGCGCTCGAACTGTTAATCCAGCACTATCAGCCAAATATCCTTCTATACCAGTACCACAAATTGGCTCTACCGGCCTGACTAATGGAACTGCCTGAGAAGATTGCTGTGCTGTAATCAATGCTCTTGCAACGTCATTATTAGCAATGAATGGAATAATTGCGGTTGAAACTCCAAGTATTTGCTGTGACGCAACTTCAATATATTGGGCATCTTTTGCAAATCCTTTTGTAAATTCAAGCCCTTTTCTTACAGGAACTTTTTCATCAAGAATATATCCATTATCATCAATTTCAACATCACCACCGATAATAAAGAATTTTTCTTCATCATAGGCAGCGAGATAATCAAACTGGTCAGTAATTCTAACTTTTCCATTTTTCTCTACTTCTAGTTTTGCATATGGAGTCTCTAAAAACCCGTATTTATTTACTTTTGCGTATAAAGCTAAATAAGTAACCAAGCCAATATTTTGGCCTTCAGGACTTCTGATAGCATCAATTTTTCCGTAATGAGTTGGGTGAGCATCTCGAACATCATAGCTCGCTCTTTCTCTGCTTAAACCACCTTTGCCCATAACGCTAAGTCTTCTTTTGTGATCAAGTGAATCAAGAGGATTATATTCACCAAGTAGCTGTGATAATTGACCTGATGATAAATATGAAATTATTCTTGCAGATACCGGTTTTGGCGATATCAAAACAGATGGATCTGGCAACTTCTCTCGTGGCTGTAATGCCATTTTTTCTCTAGCAAGTCTTTCTAATTGATAAAATCCATATCTAATTTCAGCTTGAAGTAGTTCTCCTACTGATCGAATTCTTCTGTTCGCTAGACTATCGATATCATCAATTGCATAACCTTCAGTGCCAACTGATAAATGTGCAAGATATTTTATTATTTCAACTAGATCATTCTTCTGTAAAACGTGATATCTTTCTTCATTTGGAGTATCTAATCCAAGTTTCATATTGATCTTAAATCTTCCGACATCTCCAAGATTATATCTTTTAATATTGAAGAATAAGTTATCAATTAAAGCTTTTGCAGCCTCATCAACTAATGGCTCGCCTGGGCGAACTCTCTTATAAACTTCAATTGCAGCTTCTGTATAATCTGAAGAAGGATCCTTATCTAATGTTTTTCCAATAACATTTTCCAAAAGTTCTTTTGGCAGATCTTTAAAGGCTTTAAGAATTTCATCGTTTGTTTCTAAACCAAAAATTCTAAGAAGTGTTGTAACAGTTACCTTACGTTTTCTATCAATTCTGACGCTTATAACACCATGCTTATTCATTTCAAAATCAATCCATGAACCAGTTTTGGGTAATATCTTTGCAGATGGTAAAAATTTACCAGTTGCAGGATCAATATCTACGTCAAAAAACACACCTTGTGCTCTTGCTAATTGATTAATGACAACTTTAGAAACCCCGTTAACAACAAAAATTCCACTGTCAGTCATTATAGGCATATCGCCCATATAGATTTCTTTGACTTTTTCTTGTTTTGAACCGATTTTCGAAAGTTTTGCAGTAATATACCAAGGAGCATCGTATGTAAGCCCTTTCGTTTTGGCCTCTTCAATAGTACGATTTGGCTTATCTAATCTTGGATTCGAAAATTCTAGTACCCAGTTTCGCCCTGTTCCATCGTGTATTTGACCAACTTCATTTAATGTTTCGTTGAGTCCGTATTCCAATAACCAATTAAACGAATTTTTTTGAATCTCCACCGGGTCTGGTAGTGGGAAATTGGTGTTTTGTTTGGAAAAATAGACGCGCATCAATAATAATAAATTAATTAATTAAGTTGTATGCAGGATACACAAACAATGCCCTGGTTAAGAGCACGACTCAAAATATAGCAAAACGGAACAATAGTGTCAATAATGACTTCCTTGAAATATCTACCTTACGGTATTATTCCACTATACTAAAGCTATTGCAAGTCCCACGAGACCTAATATAGTATTTATGAGCCAAAATCTCATCGTGACCTTGGTTTCGGGCCAACCAAGCTTTTCAAAGTGATGATGAAGCGGAGCTATTAAAAAGACTTTCTTTCCTCTTAGTTTTACAGACCAAACCTGTATCAAACTGGATAGGATTTCTGCCAAATATAATCCACCTAATATCAGTATGGAGCCTTCTATTCCTGCTAAAAAGCCTATAACAACAAGTAGCATTCCAAGAGGAACCGTACCAACATCAGACATTTCCATCCTCGCAGGATAAATATTGAAGTACAAAAATGCTAATTCAGCACCTGTTATTATAAAAGCTAATACTGCAAGTTCATAGTTATTGATTGAAGCCGCAAAAACGCCAAGTAGTGCAAAAGAAACAGCATGTGTTCCTGCAGATAAACCATCCATTCCATCTGTTATTCCAAAGGCATTTGCAAAAAAAATTAAATAACCAATCAGAATCACAAAATA
>CAZFZJ010000008.1:25489-29328 GCA_964523665.1 uncultured Candidatus Saccharibacteria bacterium | reverse complement strand
AATGACAACTGTAGGCGAAAAGAAGATTCCGTTGTTGGTAATCAGACTGCCTAATCCACGAAATACTACTGAGGCCAGCCATATTGGAGTTCTTTTGGGAAAACCTATTAGATATTTTACTTTAGAACTTCATGTCCCAAATGAAATAGAAAAATAAATAAATTTAAATGCAGAAACAAAATATATTTTGGCTGAATGTACCAAGAAAGAACACAAATTACTAAATCAGAGCTTGTCTGAACCTAATTCAGCCAATTTTTCTGGCATAATCGAAAAATTTTTGGATTCAGTCTAATTGGTTTACCAGGCAATAATATATGGATAAAAAGGAATATCCCCTTTACATAGCTAAGATTAAGGTAATAGAAAAGCGTTGGCACGGGTGGAGTCCCGAAGGATTGAAGATTCCGCCAAAAGAGAATACCTACGAGAAACATTCTGGTTCACTCCTTGTAATTTCTTCATCAACTCACAAAATGGCAGGTGTTTGGGGCGAAGAAGATCAAAGTGTAGAATCACAGACAATAGTCGAATATATCCAAAATGAGGGTTTTAGGATATTTATTTCGTGGGGACTTCCTGACAAGGTAAGCTTTACTCCAGAAAGAACTTTGAAGCCAGTTTCTGGGAAGGTATTTCCTGTTCAAAGTCATTTTCCGTTACAAAAGAAGGAGTTGAAGGTTGGTGAAAGTTTTACAATAGAGCCGTTTACAATGGATGCTGGAGTCAAATACGAGATTACACTTCTCGACATCTTTGAAAGCAAGAAATGATTCACCTTTCTCTATTTTCAACCAAAAACTCGATTTCCGAGTAATATTGTTTGGATTGAGTTGGAAGTTATTGTTAATCTATTGAAAAATATGTATAGTGACAATGTAGTCAACTAACCGAACCTCTTTTTTAGTGGTCGCATTCAGCAATCTGAAGCGATTTGGGTTGACTACAACCAGTGCGGCCATTAAGTTAATAAAAAGTTATTTAAAATTTTTGCGTTATTTCTTTTTAATCCCGATTTCGGAGGGATTGTCCGAGCCAACAGTTTCGGATGTGCGGTAGGTAGGGGCATTGCGCCAGAGCAAGCGAGCCGCGAAGTGGCGAGCTAACACATTGAAATTCGACATTTTTTGTAAACGACCAGCCAGTAAGAAGTATTCGAAATAGGCTGACAGCGTGAGCAGAGGTTAGAAAATTAAATAGTATATTTATCGCTTGTATTCTTATAAATTAGATATTCTTTTTCACCTGTATATTGTTTTAGAATTTCTAATATTATAGCCTTATATTTCAGTAGAGTCGGAATCGTAATGTCTTTATCAAATAAACTATCAATTTCAAATGCTAAGTCTTTATACTGATAAGTATCATAATATTTTGTTGTCGGATATTCATTCTGTTCTTTCATGTAGATAGCTTTTGGTAACAGATCATTGGTAATCCTATATAGTGGGACAATTATTCTATTCAAACCGAAATTATTACTGAACCGATAAGCGAACGAATTCTCATTCTCACTGTCCTCAAGCAACACATAACAAGCTGAAAAATAATGTGTACATATTTCATTTATACTAAAGTAACTTCTAACTATTTGTTGATGAGATTTTCCTAATTCACTAACAGGTGTAGCATTTACTGCTAGTATCATAGAAAAAGGTTGAAATGATTTTTTGAGATAATTTGGGATTTGATACTTTTTAATTGTTTTAGGAATTATAAAAAGATCAATGGACTTTTCTTCAATTTCCCCATTACTGATTATATCGGCTTTGAATTTCAATAAATCTATCTTTTCATGTCTTTCATCGATAGCAACTAGGTCAATATCTTTATTGGTATCTCCAATTACATAATCTATGTTTAAATTGACAGGCTTCTCAAGAAATTTTGATACTTTAGTAAATAAAAATTTTTTATCATTATGTAAAAAAGTTTTCGATCTAGAAAATAATTTGTCTTTTTCAAACATTTTCATTTCATGTGATATAGTTTTAATTATTGAGATAATTTTCTTCACATCTCTGTTCTTAAATGCATTGAATATATATTCAATTCTGCTAGTTCCATAAAACGATTCAATAAAATCATCGTGATCTTCAATCCTGCTCGGATCTTTCATCCTTATGTATGGCCACAAATCGAACACTATTCGATAAGCAACCCTATATGCACGATATGCGTCTTTCTCCTGAAAATATATTTCTAACATATTTTTTGTTTCTGTGAATAATTCATCAATTAGTTCTTGAAGATAATTTTTTAAGCTTTGTATACATCTTGTTTGAAATGCTAACGCTCTTTTGTTTTGAGAAATACTCTGGAAACCTATAATAAATCCAATTCTTGCCCATGATTTATTATGATGTGGATAAAAATCGTATATATTTCGAATGTCTTCATAAGGAAAATAAAGGGTGGTTTGCTTTTTAACGAACGATTTAAATACAATATTTCCCCTTATTAATTTAATGTAATTCGGAGGGTTATTACTTATCCTATATTTGTTAAACCTATTGGAGCCATATATAAAATCTGGTTTTGATTTCCTTAAAATCGGCATACAGAATAATCCGTATTTTCAAAGATTTACTTGATAAAACAATCGCTCCAAAATCTTTGGCTGCCCAACTTGGATTCGAACCAAGATTCCACCCTCCAGAGGGGCGTGTCCTACCGTTAGACGATCGGGCAACAAATGATTTACGCAGATATTATATATGAAATTGAGATTAATGTCAGACAAGCATAAAGATATCGATAGGTAAATTCCCAACATAAGTGCTAGAATTCCAATATCAAATACACTATATGACAAGGCTAAAAAAGATTTATCAACTTGCAATCTCAAAGCCCCACCAATACGACCTTTTTCCGATGCACCTTCCTAAAGTCTTAGTTATAGGTAGAGCTATCATTTTTAATAGAAGGAAAGAAATCTTGCTACTTCAACGCTCCAAATCTGAATATTTTGATCAGGGCAAATGGGAAATCCCCGGTGGGAAATTCGATCAAGACGAGGCTGATTTAATTGAAGCTACAAGACGTGAAGTCAAAGAAGAAACTGGCATCACGATTCTCCCGACAAGAACATTTGTGATTACAGTTCCTACCGACCCAGACAATAAAAGATATCCTGGCTTTATAATGCTAAATTATATTGAAATTGCTCATGTAATCAGCGACGAAGTACGATTATCAGAAGAACACAAACATTTTAAGTGGACCAAGATTAATAACCTAATTCGGGATGAGATGGCCGGGCCAACATTAAAAATTATCGACTATTATATGGATCATTTTGGTAATTAACCCAACCTCTTTAGAGTTTTTTCTTTCCCAAGTAAAAAAATTGACTCAAATAATGGCGGAGAAATTTTGCTCCCTGTTATAGCTGATCTAATTGGAGCAAAAACTTGCCCAACCTTTTGATCATTAGCTTTTGCCTTTTCAGCAAGAGAAGACTCAAATGATTTCAGATTTTCCAAACTCCATTCAATGTTTGATAATCCATCATGAATTTCAGGGAGTTTTTCGCCCTCCGTATCTTTTATGAAGAAACCAGCAAGCGACAAGACATCTTCAAATTTCTTAATACGAGTTTTTATAATTTGAGCAAAAAGTTCTTTCTTTTCATCAGAAAGTGATTCAATAAAGTTCAAAAACTTTTCATAGTCAGATTGAGACCAATCACTTTGATATTCTGTAGCACCCTTGTATTTATTATTCAAACAATAATTTAACCATTCTACAAATTGAGAAATAAATTTAACGTCACTTAATTCTCGAAAATATTGGCCATTCATCCATTCAAGTTTTGTAAGATCAAATTTAGGGCTGAC
>CAZFZJ010000008.1:19706-25479 GCA_964523665.1 uncultured Candidatus Saccharibacteria bacterium | reverse complement strand
AAGATCTTTATAATCAAACAGTTTTACAAATTCATCAAACGAAAATATTTCTTTTTGTTCCGGGTGACTCCACCCTAATAGGGAAATAAAATTTATAATTGTCTCAGGCAAAAATCCTTTTCTGCGGTACCAATCTACACTTGAATGACCGTGTCTTTTGCTAAGCTTTGTTCCATCCATATTAGAAATCAATGGAGTATGGATAAACACAGGCATATTCCAGCCAAAATAATCATAAAGTAATTTGTGTTTGGGGAAGGATGTAATCCATTCAGGACCACGCACTACATGAGTAACTTCCATAAGGTGATCATCAACCACTACGGCAAGATGATATGTAGGGTATCCATCTGATTTTAAAAGAACCTGATCATCAACCATCATAGAATCAAATTCAATTTCACCCCGAATGGCATCCGTTACTTTAATGATTTGATTTTCTGGAATTTTCATACGAATAACATGATTCTCACCGGCATCGACTCTTTTTTGCGCCTCTTCCTTACTTAAATTTCGACAATGCTTATCATACATCGGAGGCTGCTTATTTTTCTGCTGTTCTTTTCTGACCTCATCGAGGCGCTCAGAACTACAAAAACAATAATAAGCGTGACCCTTATCAACTAACTGCTTTGCATATTTTTGATATATTCCTAATCTTTTAGATTGTTGGTACGGACCAACTTTCCCAGGATTTCTGATACTTTCGTCAGGTAAAAGATTAAACCAATCTAATGCATCAAAAACTGCATCGACGGCTCCTTCAACATATCGACTCTGATCAGTATCTTCGATTCTTACTAAAAACTGACCATTATTTTTTAGAGCAATCGATTTATCAAATAATACTTGATAAATCGAACCAATATGAACAAAACCTGTTGGGCTAGGTGCAAAACGTGTCCTAATCGTCATAAAAGTATTGTCTTATAGATAAAAACTAGATTGATTATACTACCTAACCACTTTATACTAAAGTTGTATGACCCTAGCCGAAACACAGTTTAATCTGAGAAAATGGATCTTTTTTGCTGTTTTGTTTACGATTGTATACTATGTCGGTCAATTCGTTGTAAGTGGTGGTTATAAGATCTATCTCGCTTTCTTCCCCCCGAAACAGCCTGAAGCAGAAGCAAAATTTGGTCAACTTCCAAGGTTAAAAATGTATCCGTTAAAGATCGAAGGGAATCCTCAATATTCATTAGAGATTGCTCAAAATGAAATGCCAACTTTCCCCGACCGAGTAAATGTATATAAATTTCAAGAATTACAGGCAAAATTTGGGGCTGAAGACAAAGTAAAAAGATTAGCAAATGACTTCGGATTTGTTACACAATTCACCAAGCCTTCAACTTCTGAATATCGATGGACTGATACAAACACAGGTAGAACCTTTACTGCAGATTCATTGACTGAAAATTTTACACTAGATATCAAATTCGACAATTTACTCACAATATCAAACAATAACCCTACGATTCTAGTTACTGATGCAACACAAAAGGTTGAGCAGTTTGTTAAATCGAAAAGCCTTCTTCAACCAGAAGATTTCTCAACTATTAGAACCTCTGCGATACCGACAAATCTAAGTCCAGGTCAGCTACGTGAATCAAAAATATATAAAGACCGGGCTCAGCTAATAAAAATTAACATCTATAGAAGTATTAAAGAGACAAAAGCCATCCCAGGCCAAAAGGAACCTCAGACAATAGATTATCCAATTTTAGGTCCAAACCCGAAAGACTCTTTAATTTATTTCTTTGCCGCAGGAGCAACAAAGCCTCTAGATATTCCGATTGCGAAATTTGTATATTGGAAAGTCGATCAAAACGAGAAATCGGAGTATTTTGTCTCATCACTATCTTCCGTTTGGGACACTGTAAAACAAGGGAATGGAATTATTACATATCTAAAGCTGAATGATATGGATTATTATGATTCTCCAAGGGTTCTTAATGTTAATAGAATCGAGATCAGAAAAATTTATATGGCATATTATGAAAATAAAGAATACGCCCCATACTTACAACCAATATATGTATTTGAAGGAAGTTTTACAACAAACACTACATCTACAGATCCAATAAGCAAAAGCGGAGACATAATTATTTATTATCCTGCTGTTCGTGGTGATTACGTATCAGAATAAATAATTTCTTGCTTTTATTTCTTTCTATTATTTTGAGATAACCTGAGAGAGGTCTTATAAACTTCAAATAAAATAATCGTAACGGGAATCGAAATTAATGCTCCCATTACTCCATAAAGATTACTCCCTATCATCAAAGCGATAATCGTAACGAGCGGATCAAAACCAACTGCCTTTTGCATTACTTTGGGAACAATTAAATTATTCTCAAGCTGCTGTACAACCAGGTATAGAAATAACACCCCAAAACCCATTATTGGATTAATCGAAAATGCTATTACTATGGCTGGTACCGAACCAATAATTGGTCCTATAACCGGCACAATTTCTAATAACCCAGCAATTACAGCAAGTGCTAGAGCATATGGCATACCAATAATCTCCAAACCAATATATGTTGTTAATCCTATTATGAACATTAAAGTTATTTGCCCCCTTAACCATCCACCTAATTTTTTTTCGACTGTTAGTATTATCAAACGAATCTCTTGTTGTAATGACATCGGAAAAACCTCAATAAACCTAACCCTTAGGTTATGGAGATCAAACATAATATAAAGAGTAAATAAAAGCACAACAAACATGGTAAGCACTCCAGAAAATAGACCTAACGTAGCATTAATGATCGAAACCGATGACTGAGAAAACTGGGACATTAAAGCATTCGTAACCTGAGTTGCATCTTTAATCCCTGTTATCTGTAAGAAATAATTCACATAAGCAGGGAAATTAGCAACCAAAGCTTGTATTTGGTATGTTAGTGGTACAATTGCCAAGCTCCCAAGAAAAACTAAAATAGTTATAAAAGATGCCATCACGACCAAGACTGAAATACTTCGTGGGATTTTCTTCTTTACAAGCCATTCAACAAATGGCTCAAGAACTAGGGCCAATATAAGCCCAATAAAGAGATATACAACAATATCCTTGATTAACCACAATAATCCAATAGAAAAGATCAACCCAATAACTATTAAAAACCCCGCTATTACTGAGCGTGTATTTATAACAATTTGTTTATTCTCCATTTATTAATTCTCCAACTAACTTATCAAGTTTATTGTACGTATTGGGTTCTGAAATATCAATTATATATGCACCTTTATATTTTTTAAACCAAGTTTTTTGTCTTCGTATATAAGAATGTAAATCAAAACGCGTCTCTTCATACGCAACTGATTCTTTAGAGTTACCTTGTATAAATTGAAGCATCGTTTTATAAATAATCCCTTTCATTGGGATAGCATTTTCGTAACCTTTACCTAATAAATTATTAACCTCAATCTTTAATTGTCCCCAGATTTCAGAGAGCCAAGTATCTGCCCTTTCAAATAAGAAATCGTTAGGAGCTGTGAATACGATTATTTTCGATTCATCTATACTATTCTTATATTCTGGAATCGTACCTAATGCATTATTTATCTCAATCTTACGAATCAACCTCTGCTTGTTTTTTTTCTCACTATCATTTAGTTGTTCAATTAAATCGACGGGAAGCATTGAATGGAGTTTTTCTATAGAAGCATCCTTTAGTGACTGACGAAATTCATAGTTCGGAGGAACTTCAGGTAGGTTCGAAATATTGCCTAATGCCATTTCTGCATAATATCCGGTACCCCCAACTAAGATTGGGATCTTTTTGGTCTTAGATATTTGCGAAGCGGTCGTTTTATAATATTTCGCAAACTGAACTGAGGAAAACTCCTCATTCGGATCAGCGATATCATAACCAAAAATCTGTACACCATCCATTTCCCAATTCGTTGGAGTTTTTTTAATATCAAGAGTAGACTTTACGGGGGTTTTCCCCGTCCCAATATCAAAATATCGATAAATCTGCCGTGAATCAGACGAAATTATTGATAAATTGTGTTTTTTAGCAAGTTGAATTGCGGTAGATGTTTTACCCGAACTAGTCGGCCCTAATATTGCTATCATTATAATAATTATCTGCCTTTAATAGTATAATTGCAAAATAATGATTAAAGATTTTACAAACAGTATTAATGAAATTTATAAAGATAACGCTTCAAAGGTAATCGCAGGGCTCAAACAAGTTCAACCAACTACTTTTCGAATAAATCGATGTAAAGCAGATCCAAATGAAGTTATTACCTCGCTTCAAAACCTCGGATATGTGATTAGAAAAGGCCCGCTCGAAAATTCCTATTACTTTGAAAATGAACCAAATGGCCAATATATTTCAGATACAGAACCTTTCAAAAATGGCCAGATCTACATTCAGGAATTTTCGAGCATGATTCCACCAATTTTACTTGATCCAAAACCAAATGATTATATTTTAGATATATCGGCAGCACCTGGCTCAAAGACAACACAAATAGCTGATATCGCAAAAAACGAAGCAAAAATCGTAGCTATCGAAAGAAATCCTATTAGGATAAAAACACTCGAACATAATATTGCGCTCCAGGGATCTAAAGAAATTCGAACACTTTTGGGAAATGGAATCAAATTTGATAAAAGACATCCTGAATTTGTTAATTCATTTGATAAAGTTTTGGTCGATGCCCCATGTTCAAGTGAAGGGCAAATTAATTTAAACAATCCTAATTCCTATAAGTATTGGAAAATTTATAAAAGAAAAGAGATGTCTAAGATCCAAAAAGGTCTTTTAATTGCTGGATTTAGAATGCTTCGAAAAAGAGGAACACTTGTTTATTCAACATGCACATTCGGAGTCGAAGAAAATGAATTGGTCTTAGATTGGTTTATGGATAAAGTCAAAGATGAAGCAAAAATCGAAAAGATTACATTACCTTTTGATAATACGTTGCAAGGAAAAACTATCTGGGAGCAAAAGAAATTACACCCTTCAATTTCTAATAGCAAAAGAATACTCCCGAACAAATATTTTACAGGGTTTTTCGTGGCGAAAATTATAAAGGTCTAAGTTGACAGCAAAAAGTTACGATAATAGTAATACCAGCAAACGGTCAAATTACAGGGTTCTATAACGAATATAATACTGGGATAGATATCGCGAATAACACAGGCGAAATGTGAGTTTCTGGAAAAGTCACAGGACCACACATACAATTCGAAATTAAATATGGAGGTAAATCAATAGATCCGCTAATGTTAATTGGCGATTAATTTTTAGCAAACCAAACATAACCTTTAATCTTTTTTCAAAAACCTCAAAGTGCAAACTATCTGAAAGCTCGAAATGCTCATCGTCACTGCACTTTACTTTTTATTTGTGTTTTAATATCGATATTTTTGCCTGAATATTTTTTTAGGATAGAAGTCTACCTACTCCATTCCTTATATTACCTATACTTCTTATAAGGTTATGAAATTCAAATGGATTACGAATAATTACTACATCGATTATTCTATTATCTATTTTTATTTTTGAAGAAAGAGTAAGCCCATGGATTCCAATATTCCCAGTATTATTTACAAAACAACTAATTCCTTTTTCAACAATTTTTTTATCGACAAAAAGTGTATAGATATCAAGGTTCTTCGAAAGGAATAGACTCTTGATTGCTGAAAGCAGATAAGCTTCAAGCCCGATACCAAATCTTAACAGAATGAATTCACCATTTACAGTTGCTATATCAATACTTCGAACGGTATTGGACTTTGCAATTTTTT
>CAZFZJ010000008.1:7908-19675 GCA_964523665.1 uncultured Candidatus Saccharibacteria bacterium | reverse complement strand
ATCTCGCAAGGTATCAATCAATAAATAGTTAATCGGCAAGTACATTCGCCGTCCCAGAAGAGATTACACCTAACGGAATTTCAAACCCAACTAAAGCTGTAGATACTTCATGGATTGTTACATCACCCTAACAAGCCATGATTTTATCATACTTTTTTCAATCTCTTCTAGAGCAAATCGCATTGCATCACGGTGTTTATGCGTAACATAAATATCCCAATCAATCTCGTATCTTCCAAAAACTTTATTAAATACACCAATAAAGGGAGTTTTTTTCGGTAGATGGCTTTACAATAATCCCAAGTCTTTTTATCTTCATGGTTAAATTACAAAGGATTATTTTTAACCCACACATCCATCAATAGCTTGTGTCTGCGTTTTTTCTCTTTTAGGGGAATATCATCGTTCATGAACTTTTGTGCAGTCGTTCCCTCTCTTGGCGAATATATTGAAATGTATGCACTCTTAAATTTATATTCCTCAAAAAGTCTCACGGTATCCATAAATTGATCTTCAGTTTCACCAGGGAATCCAACAATAATATCTGTTCCAAATTCCATCTCGGGAACCATTTCTTTAATTTTTTCTATCAACATTTTAAATTCTTCGATCGTATGCCTTCGATTCATTTTTTTAAGAACCTCGTTATTTCCACTTTGAACTGCGAAGTGTAAAAATCGTGTAATTTTCGGCAGTGTTAATGTTTCAATCAATTCTTGAGTAAAATCAAAGGGATTGGATGAAATGAAGTTAATTTTTTCGACACCTTCAATTTCGTGTACACTACGAAGCAAATCTGCAAAAGGAATCTTATGTTCAGAACCTGCACGAAGTTTGAATTTTGTTTCCTTATCAAGCCCCCAGGAATTCACATTTTGACCAACTAGCATGATATTTTTAAAACCCCTCTCTACCAAATGATTTACTTCATGCAAAATATCATCTTTAGATCTGGATTTTTCTTCTCCTCTTGCGTAAGGAACAACACAAAAGGTGCAAAAATTATCACATCCTGTTGAAATATTTACATAAGCCCATTCGGTATCATTATGAAATCTTGGATTTGCATTTAAACTCGAAGATCCCGAATCAATTTTTAATTCGATTTTATCAAGAGCACTTAAAGCCCAATCATCAATAATTTTATCCTTAACTAAGATATTCGGAATTTGATTTTCTTCGTTAGGAGCTAATAAATAATCTGCCCAACTTAATCGCTCTCTTAACTCCTCGTACTTCACTCTGGTACGGTCCCCCTTTGCACTGCCAACCATACATCCGGTTACAAAAATTTTCTGATCATTTCGTTTCTCATACCAATTATCCGAATGAAAACCTTCGCCTAATTTTATTCCCCAACCATAAACCTTGTCTTCTGATTTTTGACGAACTGAACATGTATTAATAATTAAAACATCTGCTTCTTTAAACTTTTTAGTTTCGATCATTCCAAGTGCATCTAAAGTTCCAGCCATCACCTGACTATCGCGAACATTTGCCTGACAACCGAATGTTTGAATGAAGTATTTTTTGGCGTTCATAATGGGTAAATTATATATCAAGATGGTAGATTGGGCATTTACTTCCCATCTCGGTGATAGCCTTATACGACCTTCTGTCCGTTTCTGCTTTTAAAATTTCTTCAGGAAGCATCCATTTATATTCATCAATTTCAACATGGTCAATTTTGATTCTTGAAGAATCGACTGCTTTTGATCGAAATATTAGTATCCAATCATTTTTTGCATCCTCAATACCACGGTATATCCCATGGAAATGAACATCCTTTATTTCAAGATTGGTTTCTTCCCGAACTTCTCTACGACCTCCATCTTCTGCTCGTTCTAATCGATTTAATGCACCACCGGGCAGATACCACCCTTTTTTATATGAATGTCTAACCAGTAAAATTTTACCATCATCAGATTGCACGATCACCCTTACGCCTACGCCACAAGGTTTAAATATCTTCCAGTAAAAACGTAAAATATGGATCGCAAAACGTTTTATGAAAAACTTTTTAAATTTCTTCATAAAATCTTGATGCCTGGCTCTATTTCAATATTAGGATTTAACAGAGCAATTTGATCATTATCACCTGCGGCTAACATCATTCCCTGGCTCTCTAAATCTTTTATTTTTCTTGGCGCCAAATTAACTAAAACAGGGACTAATTTCCCAACAATATCTCCAGGTTGATATTTAGGATAAATTCCAGACAAAACTTGAATTTCAGAACATCCAATATCTATTACTAACTTGAGCAGTTTTTCAGACCACTCAATTTTCTCAGCGGAAATTATTTTACCGATTCTAATATCCAGTTTTTTGAAATCATCTATTGTTATTTGATTCATATTATTCTTTCTTTTTATCAATCTTATCTAAACCCATTCCCTTAAATATAAAATAAATTACTGCCGCAACTATAATAAAATCTATAAGTACAGATACAAAATTCCCCCACGAGACAATAATGCCTCCAATATTAAGTTTTGCATCTTGTAAATCACCACCTGAACCAAGTAGTACACCTAAAAATGGATTAATAATGTCATTTACTAAAGAGTTCACAACGGCTTTAACTTTATCTCCTAGCATAAATCCGATTGCCAATCCAATTACACCTTGTCCCCTAATGAAATCAAAAAAACCTGTAATTTTTTGTTTCATAATTTTTTTGACTATATAAACTGCAATTTATTATACATCAGAAATAGCGATTCATAGCTTCATCCTTTAGCTCACTACTATCTATTTCCAATTCGTAAGGATCAATTAGATTCAGATATCTTAACTTAGTTTTGCTTTTGTAATTAATATGTCCGCGTGTAGAGTAAAATCTAAATACTCCAACAACTTTTTTATTTTTATATTCAGCCAAAACATTTTTTCTGAAAGTTCTTGACCATAACGATTAATTTCTCTGTCAAGCTTAGGATCTACTAGTTCTAAGATAAAAGTTGCACTCTACCAATTCTTTCGAGTCCTAAAATTCTAGTTAACCCCACCATTGAATTCTCGGTATATCTGCTTGTATGACATATAATAATTTCTGGTGGAAAACGCACATCTCCTTTTTCATTCAAAATGGGCTCTAAACTTTTATTCATTGCACTCCAAAAACGTTCTTCTGCTGAACCTCTTAATGAATAATAATTAATACATTCTAAAAAATATGCGTAAGGTTCTGATCTACAAACAGCTAGCGCAGAACTTATTTTCATTCGTGTGCCGTATGGGGGAGAAATAAATATGGGAGAATAACATCGCGAAATAATATTCGCATCTACCTTTGGAATATACTCATCGAATTTTCTCTTTTTATTATTCGTCAGTACACATTTCTCATATTAAAAATTTTGATAGCGGTTTTGATTAGAAATTCGTTGGGCAAAGTGATACCAATTTGTGCAAAATCTTCATCGAATAAAGTCGCATTATCATGCTTCATCGCAAAACGCACCGTTTCAGCGAAATCATCATAATTTTTATACAATAAATCTTTTTTACCTAGTTGATTACCATCAGCATCTTCGAATAAAAGTCCGCCCGGGATAAAGAGTGCACCCTTATTATCAAAATCGTCTGTAGCCCCTTCTTCATCAGGATCAGGGAAATACCCATCCTCGATCATTGCGAACATCTTCCAGAGGGTATCAATTCTAATTTTGATAATTTCTTTCGTAAGCTCTGAACATATTATTATCGTGTTAAAATCGATATTCGGATTTGTCATAATGCTAGAAGAATATGTTCAACAAAATTTCCCCTTATTTTCAAAAGCCAAAAGAATCTGTTAATGATTCAAAAGTTCTTATCTACGCCTCGTGGATTATGTGAATTTTCACTACCTTATTTGCAGTTTATCAAATATTGTTTGGTGAAACTATAATCGGCATTGCAATATTAATTTGTGTGGTTGCTTTGGTAACACCCTCAATCCTTACAAAATACAGATTCAACGATATACTACTTGAAAATGAGTTTACATTATTTTGACTGTCTTTTTTTCAGTTCGTAATCAGTGAGGCCCATGATTTTTATACCGAAATTCCATATTTCAATAAACTCGTTCATTTAATGTTACCTTTTTTAATTGGATATTCAGGTTGTGTGATAACTTATACAATTTATTTTTCTACTTCCAACATCGATCCCATTTTGCCTTTGAGCAATTGATCGTAAATATAAGCATTTGCTAGCATTACAAGAATCCCAACAAAAAATGCTCCAATCATAAATGCCATAAATCCTAATATCATAAATAGTGTACATACAAGGTAAAAACCCAAGAGTTTGAATTTAACCCCTTCTGTAAGCTTTGCACTATATTTGAGTGAATCCATTATCCCTAATTCTTTATCTACAAATGCATAAGGGAATAATCCATACTTAACCGCAAGATAGACACCAGGAAATATAAATAATATTAATCCACCAACTATCATCAGTCCATATAATACAGTGGCTCCCCAATATTTTAAGGATCTTTTTACACTTACAATTGATAAAAGTGTAGTGTATTTTAGAGCGTTGCCTCTAACAGCATCTAAAATCAACTTTATAGATCCCATATAGATAAAATTTGTAACTACCAGGTATAGAATCATAAATGCGATTCCGATGAAAATAGCCATCAAACCAGCTACTATGATTCCTGCCCATGCTAGTGTATTTATCTCAGATTCTACTTTTTCAATCTGTTGATTAACTTCTACTTTAGTGTTTGAGGGGATTTGGTATTCACTCCCATCTATCGTAATTTTCATATCTTGGTCTAGGTTAGTTTCGGGAGTAATTCGATTTTCTGTCTTGTTAAACCCTGAACTAACCAAATTAGAAAACGACGTTGTGCCACCAGTAAATACTATAATCATCGCCATTACCAAAATCCAAAATTTTGGTTTTTCTTTAAATTTTTTCCAGGCAAAACTGAATGCCTCAGCTATTGAAATTTTTTTTGACATAAACCTAAAACTAATAACTATGTAAATTTTATCGTTCTATGCGGATTTTTCAATGTTAGTCCACTTTACATTCTGAATTACTTCGGTCTTATGGTTATATTTTTCCAAATAATTTTTGTATACATTCATATTCCAGCCAAATAAATCATCTTTCATTTTCTTTTTTTTAGATATAGTGCGTGCAATGGTACGTAATGATAAGGTGAAATTATTTTTGAATCCAAAGATCTTCCGTTCTGATTTATCTTTAAAGTAACGCCTCCATTGTCTGAATAATAAAACAAAGAGTGGAGCTTTGAGGTAAATTATTTTATCGGCTTTTTCGAAATATTCATCAAATAGATATACGCCTTCTATTATCCAATCTTGCTTTGTTTTATATTTCTTAAGTTCATTTTTAATTTTGCTATCTTTCTGTCTTATCCGTTTTTTGTTGACAACTCTGAACATTAATTGATCAAGCTCGACATGAGGAATTCCATATTGCTTGGATAATTTATGTGCGAGTGTAGTTTTTCCAACTGCAGTTGGCCCAAAAATATAAATACGCATTCCCTAAGTATAATTATTGGAATTGTGATCAATATTTACAAAAACTCTGGCGGAGGGGACAGGATTCGAACCTGCGAGTGCTTTCGCACACACGCTTTCCAAGCGTGCGCCTTAAACCGCTCGGCCACCCCTCCAAGGAGATCACAAAATGTATCCTAGATATTTTAGCATTAATACTTGCAAAATCAGAGAACTTGAGGCGATCCTAACTATAGGATATAATACTCGCAATTATGGACGATTTAGATATATTATACACACAAGCAGGACCCGAAAACCCAGTATTCTTAAGAGAAAGGCTTGATATAGGAATAGAGTATCCCCAGTTTTTTAATCCTTTGAAAGTTATAGATACTTTAAAATATGATCCGAATTTATTCGAAATAGAACGACTCGCTACCGCGGTACACTATGCAGAAGACATTTTTGTCGCAGCATATTACCAAGCCTGGTGGGATTATTTTAACGCTTCCCAAGGATTTGAGTTGGCAGTTCCTCCTGCAGAAATATACCAAGGTACAGTTCCCCGAAATGAATCCAAGACTTACGGTTATCTTTTCGATATAATGACAAATCCGATGCTATATGAAGGAATCCCTGAAAATGAAAGAATATTGGCTATGTCACTCAAAGAATTACAGGAATATATTAAGTCAGCACAAATGGGACTAGAAGAGAAATTGTTACTAGAAGCTATATGGGGAGCGGAAAGAAGTATATTAGCCTATCGTCCTCATATAAGAGGTATTAGATTATCAGAAGATGAAGAAAAAATTCGTTTAACAATTCAGGCATTATCAGATCTTAACTTTATGATATTCTGTAGGCAATTGCCAGAGGTACCAGGAATTAAGAATTACTTGGAGGCTCAACATTATTTTACAGAAAAAATTAAGCGAGTTCGTAATCGCTATAGTATTTACACTAAACATGGGCTGATTAGATATAAAGACGTCGATTAATTATTTAATACTATATGATTAATATCATCACGCTAGAAGGAAAAACAGAGATTTTGAATTTACACCACTAGTAGAAGAGGCACTTATTCGAGCTGGAACAGAAAGCGCAGAATTAGTTACGAAGGTATACAAACCAGATCTTTAGAAGAATACGACACACCAAAGCTTGATCTACACGATGGTGCCGAGACGATTAGAGCAGCAATTGCTGTATCTGAAATATTAAGGAAAACGTCATCAAAGCGGAGTGACCCAAATGTTGTATTCGAGGCAATTTCTCAATTTGAATTAATTCGTACAAAATTGGCGGCGTTGGATCTCCCCAATAATAATAAAACAAGATTAGGTCTTCCCGTAAGTAGTCATCTGGCGATCAGTTTCCATTTAATTTTTATTAGTAAATGGATTGCCTTCTGAAGAACGAGCCTTCTATAAAAAACTATCTGAACTCGAAGCACACAATATGAGTGAAAGGTCTATACAGATTGCTGATCTATCTGATTTACCACCAACATTAGACATATTTCGAGAGTAGTAGGTAGTCTGATAATATTACTAGGAAATGCTACTGAGACATTTCTGCTTGCCAAAACAATGAATAGGAAAGATGATTTGACCTGGTTTGCAGAAAAGGGTACTTTAAAGAATGGAGTTCGGCTACATCAAAATGGACATCATTTCCCTAAAGCATTTTCGACATATGCAATTGGCTGACAAGCAACACTTGATTATTCAAGATCTGGAGGATTAAAAAGAGGATTAAGATTGTTCAAGCGATTAATCGAGAGAGAATAAAAAGCTATAAATTTTATTCTTAAAATTCTCCCTCGAATATTTCAATGCAAATTTGCGGATTTCACTTGAGTTAAATTTTTGATTTTGTAATTTATGTATCGCAGTTGAAAGTGCATCTTGAGTCAACTTATCAAAGAAGATCCCATTTACATTATCTTCAACGGTCTCTCGGTATCCTCCTGAATTGTATGCGATAACAGGCTTGCCAAATAACATTGGTTCAAGTATCGTCATTCCAAAATCTTCATCTTCTGCTGCGTAAATTCCAGCTATGCAATTTTTATAGAGAATCTTTTTCTCTTCGGGTGATACAAAGCCAAGCATTTCAACTGAATTATATTTTGAAGCAAGTGCCTTTAATTCTTCATGCGCAATTCCTTCCCCGGCAACTTTTAAATTAAGATTATTTTCGCCACAAGTTTTAATTATTAAATCAATATGTTTAAATTCTGCTTGTCTCCCAAGAGCTAAATAAAACTCTCCTTTTACCTTTTGTGCTTCGTCAAATTCTTGTTCAGAAACTTCAAGCTGTGGAAATGGATTAATCACCGTCGCATCACGATGATAAATATCTCTAATCCTTTGTTTAACTGTTTGAGAATTGCAAATTATATAGTCCGGCTTTTTCGCAAATTTTTGATCCATATATCTAAGATAGCTATCAAGTGGCCAAAAAAGAGGCTTTAAGTACCATCTTGTTCTCTTTCGAATCTCTCCCTTTAAGCCGTATAAAAATCTAGGAGGAGTATGGATATATGAAACGTGAACTTGGTCAGGCCTTGTTTTTTTAACTCCCTTTGCAAAATGTGCGGTTGATGAAATTATCAAATCATATTTCGATAAATCAATGTTCTCAAAATAATGTGGAAGGTTCGCGATCAAAAGTTTGTGAATAAATTTTTGGATTTTACCATGTATATTATTGGTCCATTTTGGATAAAAAATTTTAGCATCTTCCCGCTTTTTCCATTGCTTCCCTATCATAAAGAGCAGTATAAATATCGGCTGATGGAAAAAGCTCCCAAATCGCTTCGGTCACAGCTTCTGCACCACCATACACATTTAGGTAGTCATGAACTATTGCGACTTTTTTATCTTTTAAATCCATATGTTAATTATATCCTTAAAAATCGGGCAATCCATCTAACATATTGGTTTGAAGGTTTCCATAAAAATTATCCAACCTTTTTTCTAGTGAAGAAAATTCCAGTTCTTTAAATAATGCTCTTACCTTTTCAATGTCAAAATCATGAACTTCACAAGCTTCAATATTAAAATGAATTGGAATATTTGTAATAATCGTAGCAAGTTGTCTACTTAAAAAAGCGTTCTCTTTATCAGTCTCAAGTTTTTTCTTTACTCCTGGTGGAGTTATTTCATCAATGTGCTTATATATTTGATCTAAATTCCCATATTTTTCTATCAATGTTTTTGCAGTTTTTTCACCTATCCCTTTTACCCCTGGGATATTGTCGCTCGGATCTCCTCGAAGAGCTTTATAATCAATCATTTTAATAGGATCAAATCCATACTTTTCAAACACAGTGGTTGGGGTAAAAGTCATTTTAGGAATAAAGGGTTGCCGACCAGGTCTAAAAACAGAGATCTTATCATTAACAAGTTGAATCATGTCTTGATCAGAAGTAGCAATTACAACATCCATTTCTTTGGATGCTAAAGTTGCCATTGTGCCGATTACATCATCACCTTCAAAACCGTTTTCTGTAAATCTTGGGATGTTAAAACTTTCAATCATTTCGATTACTCTAGGAAACTGCTCACTAAATATTTTTTCTTCGATAGGTTCTAGTTGTGCACGAGTAATTTGATATTTGGGATATAATTCTTTTCTAAAAGATGGCTGTTCTTCGCTCTCCCAAGCGCATACAATATGACTCGGTTCAAGTTCCTCAATCAAATCCATAAGAGACATGGCAAGCCCAAATGTAATATTAGTGTGCTCGCCCTTAGAATTCATAAAATCCAAAGGATAAGCATGGAAACTTCGATGTATGAAGTAAAACGTATCAACAATCAAAAGCTTAGACATAGACTTGTTTATTCTATAATCTTATCCACTCTATGCCAAGCAGTCACGATAGTTAATGAATCCCTACCTCCAAGTCCTGTTATTTCAGGATCAACTCACTCAGATTTCACTAGGAAAATTCGCCGCATTCTCGTAGAGATATTCCCGCCCAATATTGTCCATCATCTGAAAACCTTGTAGTGCATGGGGAGATCCCAGATTCAAAAATTGTAATGCTCAAATTCTCACTATCACTTTGCTTTTTATAAACAAAACGTCCTAGGCGCAATCCGCCTATCTGAAGGTGTTACGGAATTGGGTCGGATGATTATCTTAAAGCTGATCTTCTCCTCAATAAAACAACCATTCTCTAGATCGAGATGCGTTTACTCCTTTAGCTATAGGGAAACGGCATTTACTTGCGAACAATTAACTCTTCTCCCTCTCAAACTACAATAAAGGGGAACCGAATAATCTGCATTGGGTCAAGAACCGCGCTCGTACTACTAACTTCTCCTTCTGTTAATTTAATTGCTTTGGCAGGTAAGTATCTTACCACAAATTAAAAGAATCTTTAAATTGACCAGATAAATCTCGTGTATCAATTTTTGGACGTTCTGAAATGGGAATACCGAGAAATGGAGAAAACCAATTTACCGAATGAACAAATAGGGTACTAGTTTCTCCAGATGATTTCATCGATTTTTAATTGATAATTCACAAACCGTGCCATAACAAATAGCAGGTCTGATAAACGATTTACATAAGGCATAAACTCCATCACACTTTCACTCTTAAGTGCTACGAGTTTACGTTCAATTTTACGTACTAATGTGCGTGTATAATGCAGCTGTGCTCCGGCGGTTGACCCACCGGGGAGAATAAAGTTTTTTAACTTGGGGAGAATCTTTTCGTAGTCATCTATAGTCTTTTCGATATTTTCAATTTCATGTTTTGCATCAAATTTAATGTTTGCACCAGCACCGATTGCCCCAACTTTAAAAAGATCTTTTTGAATCTCTTCAAGGATTTCAATTTCTTCTTCGAAATTTCTACTTTTAATTAAACGGAGTAGTGCAACACAAATACCAATCGCTGAATTTAATTCATCAAGATCACCTACAAAATCTATTACAGCCGATGATTTGGAAATTCGTTGTCCATTTGCTAATCCTGTTTCACCTTTGTCACCTGTTCTTGTGTAAATCGGCATAGTACCCCTAAAAAATATATGCTTATGTCCAGTTTAAATAAAGTCTATTTAACCTTAAAATCAAATTTCTTATTAGTGTAATCGATTTCGATTGACTGCCCCTCAGAAACTTTATTATCAATCAATAACATTGCAATCTCGTCTAATATTTTATCTTGTATTACGCGCTTTAAAGGTCTCGCACCAAATGCAGGATCATACCCTTCTTCAGCCAACTCTTTCTTTGCCGAATCAGAAACATCAACTTTTATACCTTGATTTCTAATATTTTGTAATAATTGATTAAGTTGGATATCAACAATCCTCGCCATTAGATCTTTTTGCAACCTATGGAATAAAATTATTGAATCAACTCGATTCAAAAATTCAGGTCTAAATTCATGTCGAACAATTTCCATAACATCTGATTTAAGTTTTGATTCATCTTTCCCATCCCACTCTTGAATCAGGTTACTTCCTAGATTCGATGTCATTATAATTATTGTATTTCTAAAATTGACAGTCCTACCTTGCCCATCTGTTAATCGCCCATCATCAAGAACTTGCAACAAGACATTAAAAACATCATTATGTGCCTTTTCGATCTCGTCAAAAAGAACTACTGAGTAAGGACGTCTTCTGACAGCTTCGGTTAACTGACCTCCTTGTTCGTAACCAACATATCCTGGTGGAGATCCAATTAATCTAGCAACCGAATGAGGTTCCATATATTCACTCATATCAATTCGAACTATTGAATCCTCATCGTTAAATAAAAATTCTGCGATTGCCTTGGCAAGTTCGGTTTTACCAACTCCTGTTGGGCCTAAGAATATAAAGGACCCTATCGGTCGGTTTTCAGGTGAAACTCCCGCTCTTGCTCGACGAATTGCCTTCGAAACAGTTGAGATTGCTTCGTCTTGTCCAATAACTCTTTTGCCAAGCTCAGATTCAAGATTTTTTAATTTATTTGCTTCTGTTTGTAAAAGTTTGGTAACAGGGATACCTGTCCATTTTGAAATTACACCTGCAATATCCTCTTCAGTCACTTCTTGTCGTAACAATCGCTTTGATGGATCAATTGCATCTAATTTCGCTTTTGCTTCTTTTACTTTTGATTCAAGTTCTGGGATTTTACCGTATCTAATCTCAGCTGCTTTTTGTAAATCACCAATTCTTTCTGCTTCATCTTCTTGTGCTTTTAGTTCTTCAATTTTCCCTAAATAATCATTATATTCATCAATCAATTTTTTCTCTGACTGCCATT
>CAZFZJ010000008.1:620-7878 GCA_964523665.1 uncultured Candidatus Saccharibacteria bacterium | reverse complement strand
TTTTTCTTTTTTCTCGGCGATTGCTTTTTCGACTTCGGTTAATCTCGCTTTAGCCTGTTCACTTTTATCCTTTTTAATTGCTTCTTTTTCGATTTCTAACTGTCGAATACGGCGTTTAAGACGATCTAATTCAATTGGCATGCTATCAATTTCCATTTTTAGGGATGATGTTGCTTCATCGATTAAATCAACTGCTTTGTCAGGTAAGAATCTATCAGTAATATATCTGGCAGATAATTTTGCTGCAGCTACAATGGCTTGATCTGTAATTTTTACTCCGTGGTGGATTTCATATTTTTCTTGCAACCCTCGTAATATCGAAATTGTATCTTCGATTGAAGGTTCACCAACAAAAACCGGCTGGAATCTTCTTTCAAGTGCGGCATCTTTTTCTACATATTGTCGATATTCTTTTAGTGTAGTCGCTCCGATCATATGGAGTTTACCGCGAGCCAAAAGAGGTTTTAGCATATTGGCTGCATCTACTGCACCTTCAGCGCCTCCTGCTCCAACAATCGTATGTATTTCATCAATGAATAAAATAATTTTGCCGTCAGATTCTTCGACTTCTTTTAAAACTGCTTTTAATCGGTCTTCAAATTCTCCGCGATATTTTGCTCCAGCTAATAGTGAGCCAATTTCGAGAGAAATTACTTGTTTATTCTTCAGGGTTGAAGGAACATCACCAGAGATTATCCTTTGTGCGAGACCTTCTACGATTGCAGTTTTACCAACTCCTGGTTCTCCAATAAGTACAGGATTATTCTTAGTTCTACGAGATAATACTTGCATCACTCGACGAATTTCTTCATCTCTTCCGACAACTGGATCTAACTTGCTGGTTTTTGCTAGAGCCGTTAGATCTTGTCCATATTTCTCTAAAACTTTGATTTTACTCTCGGGATTTTGATCGGTAACTTTCATGTTTCCTCGTACCTCCTTTAAAACTTCAATTACTTGATCGTATTTTATACCATTTTTTTCGAATATTGTTTTCGATAAGGAGTTTGTTTTTAGAATAGCAAGGAACAAATGCTCGACGCTTATATACGAATCTTTCATTGCCAACATTTCTTTTTCTGCTTCGTTTAAAATGCTTGCTACTTCTGATGACATTCTGATTTGTGATAGTTCGATTCCTTCTTGTTTGGCAAATTTTTCAATCCGGTTTTGGATTTCTATTTTTATTGGTTCAACATCAACAGATAACGCACTAAGTAGCGGTTCGATTATTGTATCAGGAGTATCCAAAACCGCAAAAGCTAAATGCTCTGATTCAACTGTAGTGTTTTGATTTTCTTGGGTTATTAAGACGGCTTTGTTAACAACTTCAGCAGTCTTTTCTGTAAATTTTGATGGATCCATAAGTGGATTATATAAAAATTTTTGGGATTAGGATAAAAAGTCGATCCACAAATACGCCATATTGGACTCGGAGAACTCCAGACACTGCAGGAGGGACATCCAATCTGTTACGAGAAGTCGAAAATCTATCTGGATCAGGAACCCTTAATTCATCAGAAATAATTGAACCTTGGATATCCAATTCCTCCAATATTTCTTGGAGTCTAGCTACATCTTTAGAATTAATATCAACATATCCATTTTCAATCAAATTACGAAAACCAGGGCCATGTAGTTTTCCCGTTGAAGCTTTTTCAACCATAGATATAATTTCTCTCAAACAAACGATAACAAGAGTCTTGAATTGAGCTCTCTGCGCAACACTAACAGATCCTTCCAATCCGCTTTCTTCACCTCCTCCAATTACTAATAGATTGGAATTATATTCAAGTATGGCTCCTACTCGAGCTAAATACTGTCCTCTAGCTAAACTGGCTGGATCAGTTCCTGGAGAAATATTATGGCCATTTGGAAGAACTGCAGTTCTAAATAAAAAGTGACCCTCACGCTCGGGGGAATCTCCGTCTCTAGATCCATAGCTTTCTCGTATAAATTGTGAATCAAACCATCTAACCGTTTGAAAAAGAGGATCCACTCTAACTTCAGATGACCCTTCACTAGTGGGTTGCTTATTGTTTGAATCAACTGAATCAAACTCAAAAAAAGATCCTTGTACTAAATCCATAAATTCTTAAGCAGGAAACTAATTTTTAACAACTCTATAAATTCGTCCCTCTTTATCATCGGTGATAAACATCTCACCTTTCTTACTAAATATTATATCAACCGGACGTCCTTTCACTTCGTTATTTGAATCTAAGAACCCTGTTATAAAATCTTGCTCCTCGCCAAATGTTCCATCTTCATTTAATTTAAACCTAACAACTTTATAGCCTGTCGGCGTCGATCGATTCCAAGATCCATGATATGCAACGAAGAGATTATTTTTATAATCTTCACCCCATTGTTCAACAATGCTTGGGCGCATGAAGCGTAATCCTAACGGAGCGGAATGCGCCTGAATTTGAATTTTCGGAGGAATCGCACGACTACATGCGTCATCGGCTTTTCGTGAAGTATCAAAAGTCCTATCAATAATATTATCTCCATAACAATACGGCCATCCATAAAAATTATTCTCCTCTATCAAGTTCACTTCATCAGGGGGTACATTATCTCCCAAATAATCTCTCCCATTTTCAGTTGCATAGATATCTCCGTTTTCGGGGTTATAAGTCATAAATACCGCATTTCTTAAACCACTAGCAAATTCTGTGGTTTTAAATCCATCAATATCACTAATTAAAATCTTTGCACGCTTTTCGTTCGATTCATTACATACATTGCACGACGACCCAATTGAAGTCAAAATTGCATTAGTCCCATTAAAATTTCTTAATAAGATAGACCTTGTGAAATGAAAGCCATCCGATGGCAATTCAACAATAATCTGTGGATTCAACAAGGTCATGCTATTAGAATCCAAATCATATCTTGTTACTTTATCTGTTTCTGCTAAAAACAGTAAACATCCGGTCGAACTTTCAGGACAAGCGATCTCTATTCCATGTGGACTTTTTAAATCAGATAATAAAGTTGCGGTTACATCAGATCTTCCATCATCATCCAGATCTCGAAGAACAACTAGTTTACCCTGATCAATTATTGTTGCATATAAATTCCCATCTAAGTCGAATGTCATTGCACGAACTTTTCCTAATTCACGCGCAAATAAATTAATAGAAAAGCCTTCAGGGATTTTTAAAAAGCTTGTATCAAAATAATCAGCCCTAATAGCTGAATTTGTAAGTGTCGGTGTCGGCGTTGGTGTTTGCGTTATTGTACTTAATTGACTTGAATTTCTAACATAAACTTGTTGTGAATTAGAACCTAAGATCATCTCCGTTAACTGGCCAATCACCATGAGAATGCTTAAACCGAAAAAGAGAATGATTATTAAAAGAAAAGCGAGATCCCATCTCATAAACCTAAATGCTAGAATTTTTTTTATAATCCGCATAAGCGCATTATATCAAGAATTTAACCTGTTTATACAATCTTATACAATTCTTCTAAAATCGGGGTGACCGATAGTATCCCTGCCTATTATTCAATCTATCATTAATTATAGAATTAGGATTATATTTTAATCTTAACAAGACATTAGGTGGCACTCGCAAAGCAGTATTTGCAGGTGCACACCGTCTATTTAAAAAAGGATTCATAGGTGAATGGCTAATATCTATAGGAGGCAAACTAGAGGCAAACGCTACTATTACTTTATTTCTTGTTGAGTTACTAACAAATTGTATTATCGGAGTTCCACTAACCCCAACGCATAGATTATTAATTGGTCCATCTATTGGCCGTTTTAACATGAAGATAATTGTAGAAGGCTCTCTTTCTCCAACTATTACAGGAATGAAAGGATAAGTGAAATGTGGAAATTCAGAGGAGATAGTATTTATCATATAAATTGGGGATTGACGATCATAAGTACCTAAAGTCATCATATTCTCCGCTCCTCCTCTTGGTAATAATCTTTTTGCTTCCTCTTTAGAGATCTTGACTAAATTCAAAGAAGAATCTTCTGTAATTGAAGAGACTCCAGCATTAACCCGTACTATCTGATGACCATTTCTTATAATAAAGCCGCTTTCGTTTAAGATTAGATAAATGAAACGATCATTATCCATTACATGCTGGGTTGTAACAACCGCTGATTCTTCGTCGCCTATTCTGACTAGTTGTCCCCATCCAGACAATACTGATGATTGTTTAAGTGGATCAAATGTTATGATTTTTACGGTACCCGTCCCTCCCAAAATTTCAGGATATCTTCTAGTTTCCTGATCGACTAAATTACCTACCCAATGAAAAGATTCTAGCCAATCTAAAATCGAACTTTCTTCAGATGTACCTGCTGGTATCACTGCTGTATTGTTAAGACTTATACGACATATTACCATCCCATAAGGAGCTAGTACCCTATGAGTTTCTTGAGGACATCCTAATGAACTTTCATCCGAAGGAAACATAGGGCCGTATCCACCAATAGGAACAGGAGGACTCGGATCATGATAACCCCTTTGCACAATAGCAGGAGGTTCTTCTATAAAATTCAAACCAAACATTTATTAAAATTTTTAGCAGGGATAAATTATTTGTGCAATGCTACCATGTTGATTGGCATTTTTCAAATCTATCTATATAGTCTAAAATAGTAGGATGTTAAATATTAGCGAGATTAGCAAAGCAAGACAGAGATTAGAAGGTGTGGTAAAAAAAACTCCACTGCAAAAATCTGAAAGACTCTCTGAGTATTTTAATGCAGAAATATACCTTAAAAGAGAGGACTTACAAGTTGTACGCTCATTTAAATTACGTGGGGCCTACAACGCAATCGCAAAGCTTTCAAAAGAAAAAATTAAAAACGGTGTGGTTTGTGCCAGTGCTGGTAACCATGCACAAGGGGTAGCATACGCGTGCTCTGCTTTAAAAATAAAAGGCTATATCTATATGCCAACTGTAACTCCTAATCAGAAAATTCAAAAAGTAAAAGACTTCGGGAAAGAATTTGTTGAAGTGGTTTTAGTTGGAGATACTTTTGATGAAGCATATCAGGCATCAATTGAGTTCTGCGAAAAAAATAGCTCAGAATATATTCATCCCTTTAATAATACTGATGTAATCGCAGGGCAGGGTACAGTAGGTCTCGAAATTGTTGACGAAATCGGAACCGATATAGATTATGCATTTATTTGTGTAGGAGGTGGTGGATTAGCTTCAGGAATCTCAACTTTTCTAAAAGCAAAGATCCCCACTATTCAAATAATTGGAGTAGAACCATCTGGTGCAGCATCGATGAAAAAGTCACTTGAGAATAACAAAGTCGTGACTCTAGAAACTATTGATACTTTTGTGGATGGAGCTGCAGTAAAACGCGTCGGAGAACTTACTTACGAAATTTTCAAACAAAATGTTGATCAAGTCGTTGATATTGCTGAAGGGTTAGTATGCAAAACAATGATAGAGCTATACCAAAACGATGGTATTATTACCGAACCTGCAGGTGCACTTTCAGTTGCTGCGCTCTTCAAATTTAAAGAAAAAATAAGAGGTAAAAAAGTTGTCTGTATAATCAGTGGTGGTAACAATGACCTACTCAGATACCCTGAAATTCTCGAACGCAGCCTAGTTTACGAAGGGCTAAAGCACTACTTTATTATCAACTTCAAACAAAAACCTGGAGAACTAAAAAGATTCCTAAAAGATGCCCTTGGCCCAACCGATGATATTGTTAGATTTGAATACGTTAAAAAGACAAACGCCGAAAGAGGCCCTGCTTTTGTAGGCATTCAAATCGAGAAAAAAGACGATTATGAAAAGCTCCTAGAACGAATGAAAGAGCATGGGATTAATTTTAAAGTGATATCCGATGAAGAAATGATATGTAAATATTTGGTTTAGCCTAAACAATCCTTATATCATATTCTTGGTCGGGGTGAGAGGACTCGAACCTCCGACCTCACGCACCCCATGCGTACGCGCTAGCCAACTGCGCTACACCCCGACGTTTTTGATAGACTATATTATATAATTTAAATTTCATTTAAACCATGTCTGATACTGATACCTGCAATCGAATTACAACCTGATGTTACAAAGACAACTCGTAGGGCTTTTTTCTAGCATTATCAGCTACACCTGGCTCCGCATTGCTTTTAGGAGGATCTTCGCCGAACAATAATACTCCCACTCTCACTTTTCAGAAAACTTGGAAATATGCACAATAAACCCTTATAAATACGAACCATTAATATCATTGGGATATGGAATTAGAAATAAAATCAATATCAACGGCACAAATAAACTTGCAGAAAATGGGCAATTCAACCTCAAACTTATGAACTAGACTGTGAAACCCTGCTAATTCTTACCTTCTTGCTTCACTTGGAATTGTCAACCCATTAAATCTCCTAAAGATTACGCAAATTCCCTCAGATATTCTATCACCCATGGCTCACCTGTTGTATTTTGGCTGTGCATATAAAAGAATCCTCTATATATTAGAGAATTTGAAGGCTTCGATTACCCTTCAGGAAAACATGCAGAGCTAGTAATAGGTATAGAACCACAAAACATCATGTATATTGATCCATATACTTTTCAAATCTACTATAAAAGCATTGAAGATGCATACAATTCAGCAAAACACCTAGATTTTGGTCTTTTAACAGTAGTTAAATCTGAATCTTAACGTTTTGAGTATTGAGGTCGTTTTCGAGCTTTAACCAAGAATGGTTTCTTTCTCTCAACTTCTCTTGAATCTCTCGTAAGTAACTCAGCGGTTCTTAAAGTTGCTCTTGCCGATCTATCATAAGCCAATAACGCTCTTGCTACACCTAACCTAACAGCTTCAACCTGACCTGTTTTACCTCCACCTGTAACTTTTATTGTTCCACTAAATTTTGATTGTGGGTGAGAAATCCCAATAGCATGGAATGGCTTTACCCATTCTAATGTCTCGTCTCTTCCTGGGAAATAATCTTTTGCAGGCTTACCATTAATCGTGAACTCCCCCTTTTCTTCATATATCCAAACTCTTGCAATAGATCTTTTTCGTCTACCAGTTCCACTATAAAATTGTTTATCAGCTTTTTTTCTTGACATTATTAATTATCCTTCATTTGTCCATGGTGAGGATTTTTATCACCATCATAAATATACAAATTTGCCAGCCGAACATCCCTAAGTCTATTTTTAGGCAACATACCTTTTACGGCATCTCTAATCAACCTCTCGGGATTTAATTTTCTAACTTGTGCAGCGGTATACGTCTTAAGATTACCGA
>CAZFZJ010000008.1:331-606 GCA_964523665.1 uncultured Candidatus Saccharibacteria bacterium | reverse complement strand
TGTTTGAAATATAAAGCTTTTTTTGTTCTTTATTACCAGTTAATTCGACTTTAGAAGAATTGATAACAACAACCTTATCTCCACAGTTTAAGTAAGGTACATAATTAACTTTATGTTTGCCTGTTAGAAGTTTTACAATTTCAGCGGATAGTTGTCCCAAGACTCTTCCTTCTGCATTTATTTCATGCCAATTCGTTTTTAAGTCTTTAGCTTTTGTAGATGTTGTAGTTTTCATTATTTTTTAGAACTTTCTACTTTTTTGGTTTCACTCTTTC
>CAZFZJ010000008.1:0-313 GCA_964523665.1 uncultured Candidatus Saccharibacteria bacterium | reverse complement strand
GAGACAGCTTTTTTTGTCGATCTAGCAGGAGTCTTCTCTTTTGGTTCTTCAATTTTCTTATCTTCAATTAATGAAATTGATGCCATTTGAGTAACGTCTCCTTCACGAACTCTTGTTCTTTGGATTCTTGTATATCCACCATTACGATCTTTGAAAGAAGGTCCGATTTCATCGAAAAGTTTATCAACAATTTTTTTATTCTGTAAACTTGCAATCAATAGTCTTCTATTATGTAGAGTTAAATTTTTTGCTCTTGTGATTATTTTTTCTACAACAGGCCTTAAATATTTAGCTTTTGGTAAAGTGGTCTCTA
>CAZFZJ010000007.1:33429-36415 GCA_964523665.1 uncultured Candidatus Saccharibacteria bacterium | reverse complement strand
TAGCAGAACTAATACCTATGTTTGTATTTTTTGCTGGTTATTTGTTTTCGCTGATTTCTCTTCGTAAGACTTATCTAAATATTTTATTATTTTTTGTATTAGCAATATTTTATGGATCAGTAATTTCTAGATATCATCCAGTATATTCCTTTTACTATTCTGAATTAATTGGTGGACCAAAAGGATTGCTATCTGTATCGATATATCCAATGATTAGGGGCGAATACTATGCACAGGCCGCTCAATATCTAAATGATAATGATCCGGATATAGAAAAAAAAACTGCATGGGTATTAAACGCAGGTTCTCTCGATTCATTCAGATACTATTTTAAAGGTAAATCAATTCGAAATACGGTTGGGCTGAAAGCCACAGATAGAATCGATTATGTTATTGTTCGATTTAACGATATTGATAAATTTAAAGATTATTGCCCTACGATACAAACTTTTGGTCCTAAATATCCATTTGAATTCAATGCAATGTATATTGTAGATTGTTCGCATAAAAACGTATTGAAAATTACAAATAAGATACAGCGAATTTAACTTAGGATATACTTATTAGGTGATTAAATTTAAACAAGCTTTCAGAAAGCTAATCTCCCAAAACAATCTATTTCTTTCTTTAATATTTTTGGTTTATTTTATTCCAAGAATTATCGGGCTTGGCAGTGATATGGCCAATATCGATACTATGTATTGGTACCCTCGAATGGAAATTTTTACTAGAAAATTACTTCAAGGAGATTTTAAAGCTACCTACCAACAATATCACCCAGGGACTACATTACTTTGGATAAGCGGCTTTGCGAAATATACATTTCAAAAAGTCTTTGAATATAAATATCATTATGATCCAACATATATTCCACATCATTTTATTAAAATTCAATTTGCGTCAACCTTCCCATTAATATTTGTAATATCTGCACTAGGTACCCTATGTTATTGGACAATTAGTAAGATACATTCAAAAAAACTAGCGGTAATTTTTAGTATAACGCTTTCTCTTGAACCATTCTTTTTAGGAATCAGTAAATACCTTCATTTAACAGTACTTTCAACAATGTTTGGGTTCGCAGGTTTTTTACTATTTTTATATTTCCTCAAATCACGAAGCAAAAAGACACTAATAATTTCAGGCATTTTAGCGGGGTTAGCAATTTCAACAAAAGTTTCGGTTCTGATTTTTCAGCCAATAATTGGTCTTTCTGCTTTATATATTTTGCTAACGCAAACAAAAAATAAAAAATATCTTCAACAAATTTGGGTTGCAGTTTATACGGTTATTATTCAATTTATAATTGCAGTAATTACTTTCTTTATTGTTAACCCTTTCATGTGGGTAGCTCCTTTATGGGGATTAAAGAAAATCTACAAGGGAGGCATTATAAATACAGGTTTCGGGGGAGGAATGCCAGACACACTTACCAATAGTCAGTATTTATATTATCTAGAAACAGCTTTTATAAGAACCACTCCAATACTTTTTGTAGCATTCCTTTGCGGTTTTGTTTACTTTTTTATTAGATTCAAACAAAACCGCAAAGACAACCTATTTATAAGCACAATACTACTTTTCGTTTTATATTATCTATTCTTGTCAATTCCTTCGAAATTAAAAGACCGTTATTATGTCGAAATGATGCCAGGTTTAATACTTATTTCATCATATAGTATCTATTGGATTTTAAATAAGCTTGATCGCCTTAAAACAACACTTCTAATAGCCGTTTACTGTTTATATATGGCTTTTGTAGCTTATACATACTACCCAGCATATTCTTTCTCCCATACAGAATGAAGAGGAGGCCCTAGCGGACTTTTCGACCGAGGAATTCGGCCAACAAATAGAGGGGAATGGTACGCTCAAGCTGCTCAGTTTTTAAATACGCAAGACAAAACGCCAGAGACCAAAAATGTGTTAATAGGAAATGAATCTTTAGTTAAAACATTTGCTCCTTTTTACTATGGAACAACATATGCTGAACTTGGAGCAATCCCAGATAATAAAGGCCACAAAGTTCACTACATTATTACTCGTAATCTAAATCAGAAATATGTCCCACAGGATGTTTGCCCATTCTTTAAAGGGTTTGGAACAAGAGGACCACTCGCATTCGACAATGTATTCGTATTTAAATGTGACAATATACTAAAAGACGATCTGACAAAATTAATCCCAACTTTCCCAGATTACTAATCCTAGCCCTTAATTAGCTTCAGCAAAACAGGATGGATTGTAATTCCTAGAATAGATAAATGTCACAGGTATATCATTCGATTTAATTATCTTGACCAAATCGTATCCCAAATATATTCTTTGGTTCTCATATTCCCAACTATGGGGGCCTTCAACAACAATTAGATTATCAGCCCTACCTGGCAAAAATCCTTCTTCTCCACGAACTTGATTCTGTCTAATATAAAAATAGGTAACCGAATTTTTTTCATTTGAATCATAAGTACCTTTCAAGCATCCTCGTCTGAAATAATCAGCAGTAAGCTCCCAACCTCTCCACTGATTAAATCCAAAGACTCCATCAATTTTTTTATGTCTGACTTTAGGGATTTCAAAAATCGGAGAACCAAAATATTCTTTATCAAACCAAGGATACTCAGGTGCGCGATCTACAAAAACCATCCAGTTAAACCCAATCACATAAACAAAGGCCAATGAGATTACTCCTAGATATACAGTTTGAACCATGTGACTAAATGCAAAACCCCTATATACCTTGTAAATTGTGTATCCGGCCAAAATAAAAGCTGGGATAAAGACGACGTAAACATGTGTTCTGGGATCTTTCACAAGATAGAAATACATCGAATAAGCGCCCAAAAACCAAGTCATTAACGCCACATATTTCACACTTACACGCTTTGAGACTAATAGAATACCTGCAATAGCTATGGAACTCAAAACAACTAAGACTGTTGATGCTCTAGGTTTAAAATAAAACAAACTCATATAACTTGAGCCA
>CAZFZJ010000007.1:25980-33408 GCA_964523665.1 uncultured Candidatus Saccharibacteria bacterium | reverse complement strand
AGCCAGCATTAATCAAAATTAATAGAATAAACCACCATTTTACTAACTGTGGCTTAATTTTTAATTTCCAAAGTTCTACGGTTACAAGTTTCGAGTAAAAAAGACCTGAACCAACTGCAAAAAGGTAAATGGATGCCATCACGAAAATAGGTTCATACATCGATAACAAATACATTGTTAATTTTGTCCTTGGCATTAATCCACCTCCCAATAAGCGATCTTCAAGATACCCTGAAGTCCTTCTTTCAAATTCGTGACTTAGTGTAAATGGGATATAAAACGCTAAAGCAGGCAGTACGAAAGCTAGCCCAAAAACTATTGCGAGTTTAAGATATTTAATAATTGTAGCTTTAGAATAATCGCCTTCACGCCAAAATTTACCTAAAAACATCACTATAAAAAATGGAGTAACCGAAAGGGAATCATAATGAGTAAGCAGAGTTACAGACATTAAAAGCCCTGTTAACAACATCCATTTAATGGACATTTTCTCTAGAGCCTTTATGAACATAAATACCGCAATAGGAATAACACAGTACATCACAGATTGATATTGTGTAATTCTTGCAAAAGCGATAAAAAGCCCGTTAATTGCCATCAGAGTCGAGGCGATAATTGCAATATTTCGACCAAATATTTTTTTGGATAATTTATATATTGTAAAAAGGGCAACAACACCAAATATCAAATATGGTAATCGGATCCAAAATTCATCATGATAACCAAAAGCATAATAATTTATTAAATTAATTATGTATTGAGTTGGTCCTCTTTTTTGCGAAAACAAATAGTGAATTACATTGCCATCCTGCATTTCATAAATAAAATCCACGGTATTCACTTCATCACCTTGAAAACCCGAATAGCCCAACCCCTGTGCCCTAGTAAAGATAGAAATTCCTATTGTAAATAGTAGTAGGATTACGAACCATACAGGCAGACTAAATTGTTTTAATGATTTAATAATGTTCATATTGAATTATTTCTTGTAGATATCGTAGTATTCTACACCACCTATGTATACTTTTGTTGCGAGCTGATCGGGAGTTAATTCGTATTGTTCAAGCATGGGAATTGCACTTCTAGGCTTCCATATAGGAATTACAAAATACTCACCTCTTCGAGACTCTGGATTATCTGGATATATGGGCTCAAACTTCGCAAAATAGCTTAAGATATGAGCATCAGGAGTCACAACTAGAAGTTTATGACCTGATTTTGCTTGTTCGGCATTCAAAAAATCAGCAACTTTATCAAAACCGATAACCCATTTGGGTTCAATTACAAACCTACCTTTGTCGTTTCCGCCTATAAATGGAGAATAATAAACCAAATAATTGGGATGAATCTGTGCGATTGTGATCCCTCTTAAAATTATAAAGATCACAATCGCAATGACCGTATACTTTCTATATTTATTAAACCAATACATCACAAAATATGCAGTGAAAACACCTAGGGGAAAAACTTCGGGAAGTAAATACCTATCAAGTTTCTTGGATGTAATTGAGACCATTACAAAATATCCGGCAAAAAAGACTAGATTCAATAACAAAAACTTATCCATTTTATCAATCGTTTTTGATTTGAAATGCTTAAAGAATGTTGCAACAAATAGGACAAGCCCTCCAATTGCCCCAACGATGATAACCGGTGTATATCTCCCAACCAAAACAATTGGATAAAATAGGAAACCTGGATCCATAGTTATTTCCCCGAACCAATAGTGCAAATGACCGTCCTCTATTGCCGTGTCAAATATCCCTTTATAAAAATATAACCACAAGGTATGACCGGGGTTTACCCACATTGCTGGCCAAATGATTACAAAAAATAAAACCGAAAGTAAAAGCCACGCAATAAAAACATTAAGATATCTTTTAATTGATTTAAAATCAAAAAACGCGAAAACAATTACCGTACATATAAATAATGGAACCATGAATAATGCTCCACTCTTGGTAAGGAGCGCCATTGCAGAAAAAATCCCCATCAACCATGTCATTTTCCTTCTATACAAATTACCCTTTTCATATGTCTCCATCAGTTGAAAAAAGATTAAAAATGTTAAAAAGACGAAAAGAGACATTAATAAATCATTGTGAATTGATCTACCCAATGCAATGAAAAACGGCTCAAGCATAATTACTAGTAGCGCTATAATCGCATATTTCTCATTAATAACTTTTCGAAGGAAAATAAAAATAAAAGTAATCAGCAGAGAATTAAATGTCAATAAATATATATTTTGTATCAAGTGGTTATAAAAAAACTCTGTACTACCAACCAAAGTTCCATGGAAATAAAGCTTATCAAATACACTATAAGTTTTTATAGCCAACATTTGGCTCCATAGTAAAGGAACCCCAGGATGATAAGTAATAGCAGTATCGGCAAAATTAAAATTTACCATCGCAGTTGTAAATTCATAGCCTCTATACTTCCAAAGCGAATCATCATCATTTACAAAACTCGTTATATTGGGAAACCTATATAAAAATGCTAAGACAAATACAAGATATTCTGTTTTTATACTAATTATAAATTTGTTTAGTTTTTCAACGTATGAATTCATAGCAAATTTAAATAATTATAAATTAAAAATTCCATGTCCCCAAATAAATCGCCCCAGAATTTATCTGGTTGCTAATTCCATAAAATACATCAACCTCACCTGATAATCCTAAATTATCTTTAACAAATCCCATCTCTCTTGAAATACTAATGGCATTATCACGAGATACTCCCGATAAATCCTGATTTAATCCAAGTAGAGTATAGTCAATGAAATACCAATCACGGTCAGCTTTTCTATCATAAAACCTCCAATAAAATACCTTGTCATTTAAATTTATCTCAGGGAGTCTATTTACTGTATATTCCACAGTAAATTTATTTTCGCTACTAGGAACTTGGTCAATCTTGAAATTTAAACCCATATTTTTATACTCAATAGGAGTTAATTCAAGAGACTCTGAAGATATCACTGAATTGGTATCCTTAAGATCGCCTCTTTCAAAAACGATCATTCTTCCGCAACTCATTACATGCTTAAAATTTTGATTTCGTAAAGTGTTTTCTAAAACATTTTTATTTGCTGTCCAGGTATTTACTGCATCTAAAGGTTCGTATGCTTTATCTTCATAAAAATCTACAACAAATAAATCAGAGCCATTAATTGCTGTAGGGAATATTGCATTAACTCTTCTTAAAGCCGTAAATGCACCTAGATAATCTGGGCCAGTATACTTTTCGGGATTTTGTTGAATTACATAATTTTTTACAATGTTCATGCATTCAATCGAATTTTCTGGTTTTTCAGATTTATAAACCTTTCCTACTTCAAATTTTTTATCGTCTTTTGCGTATGTCGAAGGAATATTAATATTAATTCTGTTTATAAGTGGAGAAAATAAAGGGTTACCGGTTGAATATACAAAAAAGGCAGAAGATAAAAGTGAAAGTCCTAAAACAACATAGCTGAGTTTTCTCTTGATACCATCATTTATATATAGTCTAAAAGTTAAAAGCATAAATGAGATAAAAGCCGCAGAAAATATAAATGAAATTCTATGATTTGTAATTGAAAATAATGGAGTAACACTTAAAACAGATATCATATAATCAGGAAGTGCTATTAACCAAAAAGGAATTATAACCGCTATAAAACTTAGTGGTCCAAAAACATTTAGCATTGTCAAAAGATTATCTTTTGTGAATAACACATCAAAATATAAATATGGCTTGATAACAAGATTTAATAGCATCTCTGAATAGTTACTTCCTAGATATGAATACCTCAAATAAAAGAAATTATCCCCAGCCACATCTTCAGGTTTAGGATTTTGCTGATTAATAGCAGTCAAAAAGTTATTTATGCTTTGATCACGAACACCTGAATATGCAGGGATTAACACAAAAAATGAAATAATAAACCAAATGGACGATAGCAGAACAATGTAGGACCCCAGTCTTTTATTTTTCATAAAAACGTATACTCCATAAAGCGCAGTCATTGCGCCAACTTCCTCTTTCCCCATCAAAGTGAGTAACAGAAGTATCGTCAAATAAATGCAATGGAGTTTTAAAATTGGTTTATAATCAATTTTCTCGATATACCAAAAAAGCCAAAAGAATATTGCTGCCGCAACTGTTATCCCATGAAATTCTGTCCAGACCAATAAGTAGCCTAATGAAGGTTGTAATGAATATAAAATTACCAATATTAACGAAACAAATTTATTATTGGTTCTCTTCATGCTAACCAAATATATTGGGATAACAGCTGACCAAAGCACCAAATGTTGCAGAAGAACTATTGCCATTGGATTATCACTTATCCAAAAAATAGGGCTTACCAAGATTAAAATTGGATCAAAATGACTCATCCCAAGCCTAGACATATTGCCACCAAATTGATCCGTTACCTCAAAAAAATGTCCACGAGAAGTATTCCATGCGATTTGTGCCATGTTACCAAGGTCGAACTTACCATATTCAAAATTCAAATATTTTTTATAAGCTGACCAGAAAGAAAAAGATGAGGCACAAATCGCAAAGAACAAAACACCTATCAAGTTTATGTTATTTACACTCAACTTTTTCAGTAGTTTATCTTTAATCATCACCCATCTCCTCTATTCTAAAAATTAAAACAGGTGGCCCAGGATTTAACTTATTATCAAAATATTTAACAAGAGCCTTATCATTCAATACTCTCTCTGAAGATCCATTAATACCTTTTGGATTCCAGCCTTGTGATATAAAATCATCTAAATCTATGCCTTCATACCCAACAACAAGATATACTGGCAATGGCTGATTTATCTGATCTGGGTCAATTCTTTTAATTTTTAGGGTATCATTCTTCTGAAACGGCACCTGGCTCAAGCCATCCCCAGCTACATATAAGAAATATCCCTCATCTGAAACATTTTCTCGAACCCAATTATAAGCACCCAACCTTGCATAAATAAAAGTAGTAGTTATTGATTTATACATCCCTGGAATAATTGCAATCAAAAGTATTATCCCAAATAAATATTTGGTCTTTATATTAGTGAACCTGTCGCAAACAAACTTCGCTATATCCCAAATAAAAATAGTAACTATTGGTAAGTACATTGGTATTAAAAACAAAAAATAATGAGATGGTGAACGATCGAGCTTGCTTATATAAAAAGTAATAATTATTGTCGGTAGCAGTAAAATATTCGAATATTTATTTCTACAGTTAAAAAACAAATATCCGATAATTAAAGCTATAAAAATTACCCATACACCAAATCCTAAATCTTTTCTAAACATATTTGCAAATGTTTCATAAACATGAACGGAATATTCTTCCCAGGGAACACTTCCTACGTTTTGAAATTGCCATAAAACACCAACTCTTGGCTCATCTGACCAAAATGTCTTGAAATCCAATAATGCAAAAGGTGTCCCCAAGAAAAAAAACAGCAGTGAAACTAAACCAGAATATATTGGGAATAAATACAACTTAATCGACTTTATAGTTTGTTTATTGATTAGATATGCCCAACTGATCACAAAAGGTAAGTACAATAGAAATGCATTATATTTGATCGACACGGCGAGACCAATTAAGGCCCCTGCAATCAAAAAAGTTTTTAACTTTAATCCATCTGAAATTTTTAATATCCAAAAAATCGCCAATGAAGCGAAAAAGGTTAACGCTACATCAAGTTTTGCAAAAAAGGATTCATAAACATGTACGGGAAGGAATGCAAGTATAAGTGAAGCACCTAAAGCAATATGTTTATTTTTCGTAATTAAGTCAGTGATTCTATAGAGAACAAACATTGTTAGGACGCCAAAAATCACGGATAAAACTCTCGAGATAATAAAGTATATCCCATCACCTTCTAAAAAATCTGGCAATTTAAATAGATTCTCTATTAAATATCCTGGTAGATAAAAAAGGAAGTTGATATAGAAATACAAATGTGGCCAATCAAAACGACCAATATTAGGGCCGTTTTTTAGCAATAAAGTACCACTCACAAGAGCTGGCTCATCAATATTAAGATGTAAAGGTAATCCATACCTAAAGGGAATAATTCGAATTATAAAACTCAGTATCGCTAAAAAATATAGGGCTTTAGGAAAATTCATCAATAGTTTCTTTATTTGCATAATAGTTTTCCTTCATGATATACGGAATTCTTCCCGAAGATATAAGCAACATCATATCCATTTTTTGTAATCTTATCCAGCAATTTGTATCCACTAAATTCACGTCGTTTAACATAGGTCCAACTCTGTGGGCCTTCTACTACAACCATAGTATCGGCTCCATTTTCGTTACTCCAACTATCGCCCTCTTTTTGCTTTATTCCTAGATAAAAAAATGTGAGGTTATCTTTCTCGTTGGATTCGAAACTACCCGTCAAGCAACCTTTTTCATACATCTCACCAATTTCATTCCAACCACGGTCATAATTAAAGCCAAAGACTCCGTCAATTCGATTGCTCTCAGAAATATGATAAATTGTCTGGCCGAAATAGTATTTGTCCCACCAAGGGTACTCGGGAGATTTATTAATGTAGATCTGCCAATAATATCCTGCTAAAAATCCAAAAAGACCAATAAATGTGGCAATAAAAACATATTTCAGCCATTTGAATTTTGAAATGGCCTGTTTGTAAATAGCAACAATTCCATATGAAGCAAAAACCAGTCCTGGAAGTATTGCAATATATACATGAGTTCTTGGATCTCTAACGATAAAGAAATAAAAACTGAATCCTAAGAGATACCATGCCGTTAATCCGATTTTTCTCCAGGATGATTGTCCAAAAAAAGCAAGAAGAACGGTAATTCCTATTGATGATAGGATAAATAACCCACTAGCAGAACGTGGCTTAATAGGATATAGACTAAACCAAGCCGAAAAAATTAACAGTCCACATAATAATAAAAATAGATAATTAAGATATTTTGAATAATTTCTAAATTTAAATTTGTTTATATGAGCAAAAGCAACTCCAAATATCGACAACATAAAAAGTCCGATTAGCCATTCTTTTGGAATGTACATTGATATCAATTTGAGAGAGATTTCAGTTCGAGGCATAAACCCCCCACCTAATAACCGTGATGACAAATAATCCTTCGTAGAATCTTCATAATATGAGTTCCCAAAAAAGAAAGGGAGATAAAAAACTGCACTTATTAGCAAAACCATTGCAAACATGTCCAAAAAGCCGAATATTTGCGCTTTAGAGATCTTTTTATTTTCAAGATACGAATTTCTGACCAAAACAAACATCGAAACTACAAAAAATGTTAATATTGAAGCCCCATCATAATGAGTCAAGATTAAAAAGCCTGTTAATGAACCCGCCAATAAATACCAAACCATCTTTTTAGTCTTTAAGGCATAAATAAATGCAAAAATACTAATT
>CAZFZJ010000007.1:23629-25899 GCA_964523665.1 uncultured Candidatus Saccharibacteria bacterium | reverse complement strand
CGACAAATTTTTTCTTACAAGTTTCAAAATTCGTTTTTGATCAAAAACTTTTTTAGCGAGAACATACCACGTAAAAATTCCTGCGATTCCCATAATTAAATATGGGAATCGCACTTGAAATTCATTCTGATATCCAAAGATCGATATGTTTACAAAGTTTATTAAAAATTGGACAGGTCCTTTTTTCTGTGAAAATAAGTAGTCAATCAAGTTAAGATTTTGAATTTTTGCAAAATCTAATGTGTTAATTTCATCTCCTTGCAAATTTGAATAACCCAAATCCCAAATTCTGATAAAAATTCCAAATCCAACAAACAACAATATCCCCCACATTAAAGGAGAAAAAGAATTTGACTCTCTTTTTATTACTTGAAATAGTTTATTCACTAGAGACAAGTCTACTAAATAATTCTTCGTAATGCTTTATCATAGATGTTCTAGTAAACTTTTTAAGAGCCAGCTCCCTTGCGGCTTTTTTCATTTTTATTAATCTGTCTGGGTTTTCAAATAAATAAAGCACTTTCATCCCTAGCTGTTTAGGATTATCATCTTCGATATAATATCCCTCCGTTCCACTTTCAATTAATTCTGCTAATCCTCCTCGCTTAGTGCAAACAACAGGTATTCCAGAACATAAAGCTTCTGAAACTGTCATAGGGTGCCCTTCATTTCTTCGTGTTGGGAAGACAAATACATCTGAGTTTTTATATATCTGAGGAGTTTGTGTATTATCTACTTGCCCGTGAAAAGTTACGTATTGTTCTAAATTATGTTCTTTCACATATCTTTTAAATTCGTTCAAATGGATACCATCTCCAACTAAATCAAAGTGCATTTCATGTTTCAAATGAGATAATTCACGAACCGCCTGTAAAATTATATCTACACCTTTTTCTCGTTGCATCCTGCCTATATATAGAGCATTAAATCCATCACGCTTATCTGTTGCTGGCGAAAATACATTTTCATCAACTCCGTTGTAAATCACATGTGTTTTACTATCGTAATTAGGATAATCCTTTAAAAAACTCTTTTTTAATTTTTCACTGACTGCCACTACTGCATCTGCATTCTGAAAAAATCTTCGATTACTCGTAACATGTTCAAACGCCCATTGAGGAATATCTACCGCTAAAAATCTACCCCAATTCATAAAAGTTTTATTCGAAGACAACCTATTTTCAATCTCATCACGAATTGTGCCATGAATTATCGCTACTAATTTTGCTCCGTGCTTGTCTATAACATTCTTTGCGGCGGTACTTTGGCTAACCAAAATATCAAATTTTTTAATCTTTGCTAATTCAGAATATTTTTGATCTGCCCTATAACAAAAATTTTCAGATCCTTCAATTTCTGATGGCCGATTAAGAAGCCCAATTTTATGAAAAAAGGACTCCCATAAAGTCATTGAATTCAAACCAGGAGTTGTATCTCCAAGATAGTAGTAAGTTATCCCTTTTTTCTCTTCCGTTTTTGTACAACCAATTTCATCTATAGAATATGCAGTAGTAATTACGACTACATCATGCCCATTTTTCTTTAATCCCTGTAACAAATTATCTAACTGAGTTTCCATTCCTCCTGATTTAAAGTGATGGGTTGTACTTCTTGATATTACGCAAATTCTCATTTTACTACACTTTCATATAACTTTAAGTACTCCGACAACACATGTTGATTATCATATTTGTGAATTTCTTCGAGTCCATTTTTGCTAAGTCTATTTCTTAACTCTTGATCTTGAATTAATGATTTAATCTTTTCAGAAAGTTGATTTTCATTCCCATTGTCAAAAAATATCCCAGTAAAGTTGTCTTTAATAATTTTTTCAAGCCCACCTGTTCTACTTACAATCACAGGAACTCCTGCAGCCAAATACTCAAGAGCAACAATCCCAAAAGGCTCAATTCTTGATGGAACGACACCTAGTAACGCACCCTTCATGTATGCAAATTTTTCAGTTTCGCTTAATTGACCATTCGTAAAATGAACCTTTTCTCCAATTCCTAATTTTTTAGATAAACTTTTCATATTTTCTAATTCCTCACCTGTTCCTTCTATCACCAACTCTAAGTTGGAAATCTGAACTTTTGCAAAAGCTTTGAGTAAAACATCCAAGCCTTTTTTATGGACCATTCTCCCAACAAAAAACACATAATCATTCTCTATAAATTTTCTAGGACTGTAAGATGCAATAGTATCTGTATCAATGCTATTTGGTATTATGACAACTTTTTCGATGTATTTAGGATACTTCTCGAGCATTT
>CAZFZJ010000007.1:22352-23619 GCA_964523665.1 uncultured Candidatus Saccharibacteria bacterium | reverse complement strand
ATAAATATACGACCGAGCATTTCTTCTTTCATATAAAAAGAGTTAACAACGACCTTGGATGCCCCTTGGAACAATATGTGAAATAAGAATTTATAAAACTTTTTTCTCGAATATACTTGCAAGTCATTACCATGAATATTGACGATGTACTTAAATCTTAATAATTTTGCAATTTTTAAAAAATAGATCAAAGTATCGTCAGGGAAGTGATAGTTCACAACATCAGGTTTATATTGCGTTGTAACTTTAATCAGATTTAAAAGCGAGGCAACAAAACGATATGGGAAAGCTATATATCCAAAAAATGAACTTGGCACTCCCATCCATATTCGAAAGTGCTTATATTTTTGATTTGGTACTTCTTTGATAACTTCGAAATAGGATTTATTATATTTCAAACTAATTTTACGGTCATCGAGTGTAGTAATTAGCAATTTATCTGCTTTAATATTATTTGCTAATAAATCCACAACCTTTTCTACACCACCTTTATGTGGATAAAAACGAGAGGTAAACAAAAGTAGTTTCATGCCTATATTTTACTTGATTCTAAAACTTTTACCTAGATTTGATGTTTATCAACCATCTCGTAAAGGATTTTGTACTGGTTTGCCCTAGCTTCCCATGAATAAAATTTGTTAAATAAATCAATATCTACTAGGGAGCATGAGTTGTTGATTTGAGCTATAAATTGTGAGATTTTTTTAGAGCTAACTGAATCAAGCTGAATATATCCATTGATCCGAATATCCTTGCGAAGCCCCATCACACACCTCCCCTTACTCAAATAGAAAAGAGTATCAAAAGATAAATCTAGTTTATTTAGGTCAATTAGGACATCACCGGAATCAGTTGCAGTAGAGAATTCCGTAGATGTGTGTAGACCAAAATTTTTAAGAGTTGAAACTATCGATTCTTCTGACTGCTCATATTTATCACAAAGTAATATTTTGTAATTTTTGGGATTATATGAGAAACCCTCTAGCACCGTTCGTGTATCTTTAAATCCAATAGAATGATCATTTTTAATTACGAAAGTAGTGGTAATTTTTAGTTGTTCTGAGTGATCTTCTTTTTGCGACGTTTCAATACCCCTTTCTATCAAGAAGAACTTCGAAGAGTATTTTTTATATTTCTTCTTATATGCATCGAATACACAGACGTTCGCAAATATTACTAGACGAGAACGACTAATAATTTTATAAAACAAAACGTTTTTTAATCTTCTTCGCCACTCCCTGAGGAAGCTCCTCTCGATTTTTCGGTT
>CAZFZJ010000007.1:18157-22342 GCA_964523665.1 uncultured Candidatus Saccharibacteria bacterium | reverse complement strand
AATCTTCTTCGCCATCCACCCTCAAGATATCGATTTGAATATATAGATAGCACTATTGGAGTTTTTTCAAATTTTCCAATTAGGATAACCGTTAACAATAATAAAAACCCCGGCTCATGGAGATTTATAATTGAATATCTACCCCAAAATAATCTTGATATGAGATATCTTGAAATAATTATCCTTTTTATTACCGATACCTTAACACCCGATTTTTTGAGATGATCTCTTATCTTTTGAATCTGTTTGCGTTGATCCTTCTCGATTAGCCGAATATTAATTAAATGAAGAATACGCATGCAGTTATATTATAGTCAATGACAAAGAGGTTCAAGATTAGGTTATAATTTAGCCTATGAATATTGCGAATAAATCAAAATATCCCTTAAATTGGGATCTATCTTTCTTTTATGATTCGATTGAAGATCCAAGAATCACCAAAGATATGGCTATTATCACTCAAAAAGTTGAAGAATTTGCAAAAAAATATCATAATGATAAAAAACACCTTGAAGATCCCAACGCACTACTATTAGCACTAAAAGAATATGAAAATCTTATGCTATCATTTGGAAATGAAGGCCGTTTCATTTTCTACTCAAGTCTATGCCAATCTCTAAACCAAAATGATCCAAAAATTAAAGCATTAAACAATAAAGTTTCTGAATTAAATACTGAACTGACAAATAAGTATAGATTCTTTATGCTTGAGATTTCAAAAATACCTGCAGATAATCAAAAGAAATTCTTAGAGGCTGAAGTTTTATCTGAATACAAACATTTTCTTGAAAAAGCATTTGAAGAAGCAAAATACCTGCTATCAGAAAAAGAAGAAAATATCCTGAGTACTGTCTCAAAAGGAGCATATTCTAATTGGGTTCAGATGATAGAAAGTTTTTTGTCTAAAGAATCAGCAACCATCGTAAACGAAAACAGAGAGAAACAAAACGTTAATTTTCACGAACTATTTGGATTTTTAAGTTCACAGAATAAAACAACAAGAGATAGTGCCGCAAAAGGAATAGCGAAGATACTTAAAAAACATGTTGAAGTCGCAGAAAATGAAATTAACAGCATACTAGAGTTTAAGAAAAATACTGATAAGTTAAGAGGATTCTCTAGACCCGACCAAAGCAGTTTGATATCAAATGATCTAGATAGTGATGTAGTCGATGCCATGTTAAATTCAGTTGTTTCTAGGTACGACATCTCACAAAAATTTTATAAACTAAAAGCTTCATTAATGGGAGTTGAAAAAATTGATTATCACGAGAGAACAATCCCAATTCTATCTACACATAACAAGGAATATACATATGATGAAAGCGTTGATCTAGTGTCTACTGTTTTTAAAAACCTAGACCCCCTGTTTTACGAAATATTTACCGACATGTTAGAGAAGAGAAGGTTTGATGTATTCCCCAAAGAAGGAAAATCCGGTGGTGCTTTTTGTACAAATAATCTAAAAAATCTTCCGATTTATGTACTACTTAACCATAAAAATAAGAGAAATGATGTTACAACGATTGCACATGAAATGGGACATGCAATAAATCACACATTAGTAGCCAAGAACGAAAATGAACTTAATAACACAATATCTCTCGCAACAGCAGAAACAGCAAGCACATTCATGGAAGATTTCGTTTTAGAAGAAATTTTGAGAACTACAGGCGAGAAAGAAAGGCTTTCAATTTATTTAGACATTTTAAGCGATAATATCAACACCATAACTAGACAAGTTGCATGTTATAAATTTGAGCAAGATCTACATAAGAATTTCAGAAAAAAAGGGTACCTTTCAGCAAAAGATATCAACAAACTTTTCAAAAAGAACATGAAAGCTTATATGGGGAATTATGTAAAACAAAACTATAAATCTGAATTATGGTGGGTATATTGGTCACATATCAGGTATTTTTTCTATGTATTTTCATATGCAAGTGGATTATTAATCTCAAAATCCCTACAAAGCAAATACAGAGAAGATAAAGAATTTATGAAAGAAATTAAGAAATTCTTAAGTACCGGAGGTTCAAAATCTCCGAAAGAAATCTTTGCAGAGATGGGTATTGATATAACAAATAAAGAATTTTGGGACATGGGGCTTAAGGAAATTGATATCTTATTAGACGAGACAGTAGAACTCGCAAAAAAACTAAAAAAATTGCCTGAGGATTTTAGTTTATAATCCACATAATGTCACTAGATAGTATTATTAATACAATTTACATTACTTTTGTTCATAACGAATATGCAATAGCATTTTTTATTGGAGCCGGATTATCATTTATTGCGCTACTTATTAAGCCTTCCAGAAGGTCTACATTATTGCTAATCAGTTTCACAACCTTATTACTTGGATTTGAATATGAAAAACACATTATGGAACCACTCATGGAACAAACGCTTCAATCACTCCAAGTTGACGGAAATTCTGGAAGATCCGAGGTATTTTTAGTAAGAGGATTTCAGAAGTTGCTGCCGTTTGGATTTTTTATTGTCGGATGGGGCATTTTGTTTACAGCAATCTTTGCCCCTTCTTTCATATCAAAATTCAAACGGCAGCAGGATGATTAATAAACTTAATATTTTCTTCGACCAACACCGTAATATTCATATCCTAGATTATGCATTTCTTTAGGATCTAAAAGATTACGTCCATCGAAAAGTACCTTAGATTTCATTGTCGCACCTGCAGCTTTATAATCTATCGTTGCGAATTCTTTCCATTCAGTAAGTAAAACAACCGCATCAGAACCAACAAAGACCTCTTCCGGTTTTTCACAAAATACTACGTCGTCTTGACCAAGTTCCTTTTTGGCATTTTCTAGTGCTGCTGGATCAGTCAATTGAACATCTGCACCAGCTCCCCTTAGCATCTTAATTATATCTAAAGCAACTGATTTACGAACATCATCTGTATTATCTTTGAATGCTGCTCCAAGTACTCCAAATGTTAATCCTGATAAGTTATGACCATATCTATGCCATATTTTATCCATAAAATAATGTTTCTGATGATCATTTGCATCCATAACTCCTCTTAGCAATCTAAAATCATACATATTTTCGCTACTAGTTCTATACAAAGCCTCCACATCTTTCGGGAAACATGAGCCTCCATACCCAATACCTGCATTTAAAAATTTAGGACCAATTCTATTATCAAATCCCATCCCAGTTGCAACTTCTTTTACATCTGCACCGACTCTTTCGCAAATTTGTGAAATCTCATTTATGAAACTGATCTTTGTCGCTAAAAATGCATTAGAAGCATATTTAATAAGCTCAGCACTCGAGATTGTTGTTCTAAGAATGGTTGTTTCTAAATGACTATACAAGGATTCCAATAAATCCAATGCTTTTTCTGAATCAGAACCAATCACTATACGATCAGCATTGTTTGCATCAAAAATGGAACTGCCTTCTCGTAAGAATTCTGGGTTAGATGCAATATCGAATTTTAATTTCTTGCGACCAGCACCATCATTAATCGCATTTCTAACTTTCTCATTTGTTCCAACAGGAACTGTAGATTTGGTAATAATGACTTTATACTGATCTTCAGTCATATATTTGGCAATTCTCTTCGCTGCATCAAACACATAACTTAAATCGGCCGCACCAGATTGATTACTTGGGGTTCCTACACAGATAAATATTAAATCTCCATGTTTTACTGCCATCTCATAATCAGTGGTCGCTACAAATTTCCCATTGTCTTGTATCTTTTTAACAAGCTCTTCAAGACCTTCCTCATAAATAGGCATTATGCCGTTCTTTATCCGCTCGATTTTTTCTTTATCGACATCCAAACAAACAACGTCGTTGCCCCAATCGGCAAAAACAGCGCCTGAAACTAATCCGACGTAACCGGTACCAATTATTGTTATTGTCATATTGAGATTAATAACTAGAATTAAACTTTATACTTTCCTAACCAGCTATTTATACGAATTTTTACAACATCTTTCGCATTGTAATACGAGTCCTTAAGATTATGTACCTTACTAGAATCTCCATAGATCCAAGTAATAGGTACTTCCTTAATTTTATATCCCAACTTACGTGCAACGTAAAGTATCTCAACATCAAAAGCTGAAACTTTAGCACCTTTAATCTCTTGGTCGTCTTTAGAATAAAGCCTAGTTACACTAAACACTTTCTTAATTGATTCCCCAT
>CAZFZJ010000007.1:17237-18143 GCA_964523665.1 uncultured Candidatus Saccharibacteria bacterium | reverse complement strand
ACATTGCGTATCGTTAATCCCTGGTAATACAAGGCTCTGAACTAATGCATTAAATACTCTTCCCATTATATGTCTCACTAAAGGTTCACCAATTCTTTTTGCGCCTTTACCTTCTCGAGACGCAATTACCACCTTATAGGTTACCCCTTCGATATAATTCAACATTGGGCCTAGATTATCTATTGAAACTGATAAATCAATATCGGTCATCAAAACATATTTACCCGAAGTGGCATATATTCCAGAAATGACTGCTGGCGCTTTTCCTTTGTGTTGATTTTCGAGGAGTTTTAATTCTTTCCACCCAGATTTGTACCTATTCACTATATCGCGTGTTTTATCAGTAGATCCATCATCTGAAATCAACACTTCGTATGAATAATTCTGCTTTGACAAATATTCATATAACTTTTTCAAACCTTCCTCTATACGGGATTCTTCATTATAAACAGGAACAACCACAGAAATTTTAATATCTTTATTTTCAACCATTATTTAGATACTTTCCATATAATCTTCTTATAAAAATAGAAATTCCACAATAAGCCTACTAAGATTCCCATGATTTGATAAGTATATTGCCTAAGTAATCCAGCACCAAATATCCCCTTTAATACTTGTCCAACCAAAAGCTGAATTAAAATTGCACCCATTACTACAAACTGATTTTTGATAAAAGCTCTAACTAACTTAATCCCTGATAGTTTTTTATCTCTGAATGACCAATTATTATTGACAAGAAATGTCGAGATTACACCAACCTCGATTGCAAATAGCTGGGAAACAAAGAATATCGGAGAAAACCTGATACCTTCTACATAATAATATCTCGGCAAATTAAAAATATTCTGTACTTCAATAATGGGATATAAAACAATTCCATATACAATTAATTGTGATACAGCG
>CAZFZJ010000007.1:8997-17216 GCA_964523665.1 uncultured Candidatus Saccharibacteria bacterium | reverse complement strand
ATGAACACTTTGGCAAATCTATTCGATAATACATCTTTAATAAAATTACTAAGCACGAATTTCAAACCATTAAATATATATTCAGACCCCATCTTTGACTTCCCCCTGGTTCGATCAACAAATTTATAAGGAATTTCTGTCGATTTATATCCACTTCGGATTGCTTCAAGATGAGTAGAAATTGCAAACGTATAGCCTTTATGTATACCAATTTTCTTTCGAATATCGTAATAGAGTTTTTTGGATATCCCTTTATACCCTGATTTATAATACTCGTTAAAAACCCGGATGCATAATTCCCGAATAAAAATATAAAGTTCTAACAAAAAGATTTGCTGACCGACTCAAGAATTTTCTATGTATCCCCCAATTTTCTGGAATACCCCCACCTTTTTTATATCTTGAACCCACAACAAGATCAGACCCCTCGGATAATTTTTTAAAAATCTCAGGCATAATTTTTGCATCATGCGAGAGATCAGCATCAAATGTGATTACTGCATCAGTATTCAGTTTTTCAAAAGCATAGTCCATAGCATCTAAATACGCCTTACCAAGACCTTGTTTGTCTGTCCCTCTAATTAAATATAATTGGGGATACTTATTTTTAAGTTTATTAACAATCTCAGATGTCCCGTCAGGAGAATTTCCATCAGTAATAAGAATATTGTAATTATCTCGGAAGGGCGTATCTTTTAACACTCTTTCTATGGTCACTATACAATTTTCAATATTTTCAGCTTCGTTATAAGTTGGAACAATTATCGTAAATCTCATTAATTAGAAAAATCGAATTACACCAAGTCCCAAAGCCGCTAGAAGAATTATTAACAATGAGACCATTCCATATTCTACCAAAATATAGTAATCCAAACGATTTTTGTACCAATGATGCCATACCCCCCAGAAGAAATAGATAAGGGCATCCGCCACAATAATTAGGAACCTATAAAAATTATCAGTCTCATTACTGAATAAAATTGCAGAAATTGAAAGTACTATAAATAAAACTAAGAATTGGAATATCTCGATAAAAAAATGCTTGCTTATTATCATAGTAAAATCATAGCACTAAACCGATATTAGTGTACCAAATACCCAATATTACCAAGACTAAAAAAACTATATGTAAAAAAGTATGTCCAGTTAATCGGTTAACCCCAAGTTTTCGGATATAATACCCATCAACGGCAAATAAGGAAGTTACAAAAATACCCAGGATTATTGCAATAAATCTAGAGACATTAAAAACATCAGATGAATTCAAAACAGCTCCCGCACTTATTTCAACAGGAATGAAATTATCTGATTCAGAGGCCACTGCTAATTCAGCTGATTGTTCTTGTGGAACTTTTGCTAATGCAATTTCTTCAGCAGGTTCATTTATAACTACTTCGTCATTCTGATTTATGGGTTCTTTATCCTGAGCGCTTGCAGTTTTAGGAACTGCCACACGAGGCATTCCAAACATTTGGACAACCAATGTAGTTTTTCTACCCTGTAATTCTCCATTAACAACTGCAAATCCTATTTCTGTATAATTTTTATTCAAAAGATTATCTCGATGAGAAGGAGAATTATACCAAGCTTTTACTACATCATCCGAGTTAGAGAAATCTACAGCCAAGTTTTCTCCTGCATAAACATAATAATAACCCTGGCTTTTAATAAAATCCCATGGCTCGGTACCTTTTGGGGATGTATGTGCCCAATAATCCTCTTTGAACATATCCTGAGCCTTTAATTCTGCAGCTTTCGATAATTTCTGATTTATTTTTAAATCTCCCAAACCTTTTTCTTTTCGAATTTTATTAGTCAAATTAAGGAGTTCTGAAACATTTATATTTGTGGCATATCCTAATACATCAGGGCTTTGACGAAGGTAAGATCTAATTCCTAAAACAATGGCCAAAATTATGAGAATATATAGAAATAGCGATATTGGATTAAGAATTATCGGACGTCTTTTACTTCTAGAGTCGGACAGAAATACATTTGCCATTAAAATTCCTCCAGCTTATATTTCGTATTTATAATCTCTGATTCCTTAGCACGCTTCAGATAACTATCAGCGATAAACATCGCAGTAAACCAGTAATAAATGAAACCAAGTGCGGTTAATACACCTATTATACCGGTCAAAAATACTAAAAAATCTTTAAATGGATTCGCTAGTAGAACCAAAAAGCCTAACAGGATAATAATTAAGGCAATTGAAAAAAGCGACCTCAATTCAAATTTGGATATTTTTCGCTTTGCAAGTTTTATATGTATATATACCAAAAGTTTAATTACGGGATCCATAAATTGATTTTATTACATCGAAAGTATTTTATCTATTTTAAGTGCCAGTAAACAGTCATCATATTGTTATCGTGGAATACAAAAACCCCATTTCCTCCATCGCCAAGGCAATTTCTACAAAAATATGCTTCCCCATCGTCAACAGATCTTATTGAAATATCGCCAATACCTACCATATCTATCGCAGGATGTGGCTTTCCTCCATACATCCAGTTATAACAAGTATTTGAACCATAATTCTGAGTTATACGCGGAGACAACATTGGCCAATCCCATTTTCCTGATCCAGATTTGCTATCTCCCTTTGGATCTCTATAACACCCGGTACCCCACTTAATAGTCCTTGATTTTAGATATTTTAATGGGTCATCATAATTCGAATAATACCAACTCCAATTTGCATGATCTTCAAAATCATCCTGTGAATATTTATATACCCCAAAATGTAAGTGGGAACCTGTTGAAAACCCACTATTTCCCATGGTTCCAATCACTTCGCCTTTTTTAACTTTTATCCCCTTACCTTCTCTAACAACCGTTGATGCAGCAGATTGGATTTGTGACAACTCCCTTTTTGCCGAGGCTAAAAGATCTTTGTATCTTTGTTCATTATTACGAGTTATCGCAAGTAGTGAATCCTTCTCTTGCTTTTGTTGCTCAAGAGATACCTTTAAATTTTCAGCGTTCTTCTTCTGACCTTCAATTTGGCTTTTAATTTCTTCTACTTCTTGTTTCTTTTCTTCTAACAAGGCTTGTTGATATTCATAGTTAACTTTTGTTGACCCCATCCTATCGATTAATAATTTATCTTCTGTCTGTACTCGTTCAAGGTAATTCATCTTAGCAAAGAAGTCTCCAAGACCATTTGAATCAATCAATAAATCAACAACACTGATTTGACTATCTATATACTCCTTTTTCATTCGCTCTGCTAAAAGATCTTCGTGATATATGATTTTTTCATCTAGGCGATCTAGTCTCAACTCCATCAACTTAATATCTTCAGTTAATACACCCAATTCCTTTTGCTTTTGCTCGATTTCGTATTCTGCTTGTTTTATTTGTATAGTCTTTAGTTCGATAGTATTTTGAAGAATAGAAATCTCTCTTGCTAAACTTGCAGACTGATTTTGCGCGTCATCAATCTTCTTTTGGAGCTCTTTAATCCTTTCTTCGATTGACTGTGTTGATGTCTGCGCAAAAACAAAAACTTTATTTTTCGCCCCATAAACGACGAGTAGACATCCTATACCCACAATCAGTATTAAAATAATATTCAATGCCGATTTATTCATAATGATTCGTATATCTTAATTACTGATATACCTCTTGGTTGCAATATAACTGCTAAATAGTGATAAAACAAGCGCAAATAGAATTTGGATAGTGGTCCCAATGGCAATTACTTCTACTGAAATATGTGGAATAGAGTCTTTACCTAAAAGATTACCCACAACTTCGTTATATTTCCAAATCAAAAGACCTGCAACAATCGTGCTTGAAATCAATGAGGCCACTAAACCATAAACAGCACTTTGAAATAAAAATGGCATCCGTATATACCAATTTGAAGCCCCTACTAATTTCATTACCCTAATTTCGTCCTTTTGAGCATAAACTGTTAATCCAACAGCTAAAAACAAAATAACAAAGGTTGTAAAGCTGAATATCCCTAATAATCCAAAGCCGAATATTTGTATTCCTAAAACGATCCTTCGAAGTGTTTCTAGGATTTTTTCGCTAGCAATTACTTTATCAACAAGTTCATTCCCTCTAAAGAAATCGGCCATACTACCAACTCTATCAAGTGAGTTTACCTTAACATTCAGATGTGCCGGAAAGGGATTAACGGTAATTGACTCTATTATTTCTTTATCGTCCTTATTTTCTTCAATAAATGATTTAAGTGCTTCTTCTTTTGAAACATATCGAACTTCTACAACGTAATCGAAACCGACAATTTCATTTTTTACTGACTGAATCTGCTCCTCTGTCACTCCATCCTTGAAAAATCCTATGACTTCGGGTTTTTCTACAAAGTATTTTGCTAATTCTTGCGAAAAATACATTACCACCAGCTGCAAACCTAAGATAATAAAGGTAAAAAACATAATAAATATTATTGCGAATGCTCGCCATCCACTTCTTTTAATGTTTTGCATGCCCCTTGATATAATTTTATTAGTCATCGTATGTCCCCTGTTTTTTATCTGAAACTATATTTCCCTTATCGATGTGAATTACTCTATGTTTTAAAGAATTTACAATCTCATAATCATGTGTTCCAAAAATGATAGTTGTTCCCCATTCATTTATTTTTTTGATCAAGTCAACCACAACCCATAACGAACCTCTATCTAAATTACCAGTAGGTTCATCTGCTAAAATAATTTTTGGCTCATGGGCTAATGCTCTAGCAATTGCTAATCTTTGTTTTTCACCACCAGATAAGTGTGTTGGGAATTTTTTATCTTGACCTGATAAGCCAACCAACTGCAAAAGATTCCCCACTGTCTTTTTTATTTCTGAATCTGATCTACCGACAACTTCAAGAGGAAGTGCAGCATTTTCGAAAACAGTCTTACTATTCAATAATTTAAAATCCTGATAAATAAAACCAACCTTTCGGCGCAATAAGGGGATCTTATTTTTTTTCATTTTAGTTAGATCTTCTCCATCAATTATCAATTCACCCGAGGTTGGAATTTCTTCCATAACAATATGTTCCATCAATGTTGTTTTGCCTGCACCTGAAGCACCAATTAGAAATACGAATTCACCCTTATTTATTGTCAAATTGACGTCGTTTAGACCAATTGTACCGTCTTTAAATACTTTTTTTACTTTTTTGAATTCTATTATGGGATGAGACATTATTACTTAAATTCTAATTCTTTCACATTAATTACTTTTATTCCATTTGAATCTTCAGAGTCGGGAATTCCACGAATTCCAACCGTTAAACCTTGAGCCAAACTCAAATCTATCGAACTTGAATATATGAATACAATCGTATCACCTTTATCATCTAAAAGCTGGTACGAATAATTACTACCAATTGGAATTTCAGATATACTAAATAGCTTTCCTACATATTCTTTTCCAGATGAAGAATCTAATACGGGCTTGAATGTTGACGAATTATTTAGCCTAATTTTGTCATCGTTCTTATCCCCACCAATATTTGAATAAAATATTGTTAACGATGTAACTCCCAACGCAATAATAAAGAAGACTATTAAAATTGCATATATAATTGGCTTGAAATTATGAGACTCAGTTTCTTTTTGGTCAACGATTTCATCTTGGAAAGCTCTTTCGAGTGCATCAACGGATGATTCGTCCAAAGGCTTTTGAGAATTTGAACTTATTAGGGCAGTATCATTCATTAAAGAAATTATACCAAATATGAAATCTATTTTTTCAGGTTTGTTTTTATAAAGATATCAATATCTCCATCTAATACGGCTTCGGGGTTTTTAGATTCAGTTTCGGTTCTATGATCTTTAACTAATTTATAAGGTTGTAAAATGTAAGACCGTACTTGATTTCCCCATCCTGCAACTTTATATTCTCCTTTTACATTTGATTTTTCTTGATCAATTTTGGCCTGTTCTATCTGATAAAGTTTTGCCTTTAGCATTTTCATAGCAACCTCTCGATTTTTTAGCTGGCTTCTTTCTTGCTGACAAGACACGACTATACCAGTTGGGATGTGCTTTAGTCTTACGGCAGTTTCGTTTTTATTTACATTTTGGCCTCCTTTTCCACCTGATCGCATTGTAGATAACTCTAAATCTTCATTTCGAATTTCTATTTCGATATCATCCTCAATTTCTGGGATAACTTCTACACCAGCAAACGAAGTTTGCCGCAAATTTTGAGCATTAAACGGAGACTGCCTAACTAATCTGTGTGTGCCACTTTCGCCTTTTAAAAGACCAAATACATATTCACCATCTATCTCTATTGTAGCTGTTTTGATCCCAGCTTCTTCACCATCAATCTTATTTACTACTGAGACCGTCCAATTATTCCTCTCGCAATATCTAAGGTACATTCTTAAAAGCATTTCAGCCCAATCCATAGCCTCAGTACCCCCTGCTCCCGAATAAACTGTCAAAAAACACTTTGAGTCATCATATTTATCAGATAAATACAAAGCGACCTCAAGATTTTCAACATAATTTTCAAGTTCTTTTTCATCACCTTCTGCTAAAAGCAGCTTTATTATTTGAACCTTTTCAATATCTTCTTTTGTCCTGCTATATTCTTTTGAAACCTTAACGGATTCTTTTTGCTGATCCCAAAAACCAGGCTCATTCATACGCTTCTCAAGCTCAATGAGTTTCTCTGAAAGTTTAGGTAGATTGTAATGATCTATGAGTTGTTTTGCTCTTGAGTGTAAATCCATTTTGTATCAAACGTTATTCTATCACCGGGTTTAACTTCTGACCTAATCATTTTATCGGCAAGGGTAGTTTCTACCAAATCCTCAATAACCCGATTTAAAGGCCTTGCTCCCCATTCTGGCGAATATCCTCTTTCTGAGATCAACGAAATTAGTTCTGGTGAAAATGTAATATAAATATGTTTCGTTTCCATCTTTTTAGCAAATTTATCAAGCTTGTACTTGGTAATCTTTGCCAGATCGGATTTAGAAAGTGGATTAAAAGGTACTAATCCAGTAAATCTATTTAAAAATTCAGGTGGAAAATGTCCTTTTAATTCGGATAGTGCAACTTCTTTAATTTTATCTTCAGATAGGGATTGATCAATTGCACCAATGATGGCGCGGGTACCAACATTCGAGGTCATTATTATGATTGTATTCGAAAAGTCGACTGTAATACCGGTTCCATCAGTTAATCTACCATCATCTAATACCTGCAAGAATAGATTCAAGATATTTTTATCAGCCTTTTCGATTTCATCTAAAAGCAATAGATTATATGGACGATCCCTTACCGCAGAAGTTAAATAGCCTGGGGTATTCTGAGTACCAATTAATCGGTTAATTGACATCGGATCGCTGTACTCTGACATATCCACACGAATCATATAATCTTCAGTTCCAAAATAAATATCTGCAAGTGCTTTCGCCGTCTCAGTTTTACCAACTCCTGTTGGACCTGCAAATAAGAAACTAGCAATAGGTTTATTCTCATCTCTGACACCAACTCGTGAGCGCTTTAATGCACTCGAGATATTACGTACTGCCAAATCTTGCCCTATAACACGCTGATGTAAAATACTTTCTAAATTCAATAATTTATCCGATTCACTTTGAGTTAATGCGTTAACAGGAATCTTATAAGCTTCTGAAACATAATCAGACACCGATTGTGAGGTAATTAGAGTATTTTGTTTTCCATTTTGTAGGTGGTAAGCAACAACTTGATTTAACAGTTCGACTGCCTTATCAGGAAATACTCTTTGAGATACAAACCTATCTGAATAATCAAACGCTTTATAATATGCTGGGAAAGTTAAACGAATCCCATCTTTGCGTTCGACTTTTCTTATATTATTTACCATTATAGAAAGTGTCTCGAATTTATTTGCCTCTCTCATCTCAACAATGTCAAAGTTTTTAACAAATGAAGAAATTGAAGCCAAATATTTATTGTAATCTGTTCTAGAAGTAGTGCCAATAAATTGAAATTGTCCTCGTGACAAATGCGATTCAAGAATTGAAAATACTAAAGCTGAATTAGATGAAACCGAGGCCAGATTATGAATTTCATCAATACAAAGAATAATATTCCCTGCAGCAACTACTTCATTAATAATTTTCGTGAGCCTACTATTAACTTCACCTTGCGACCCAGATGTTAAGGCTCCTAAATCGATTGAAACAAGTCTTTTATATCTTAATTCAGGTATCGGCGTACCAGTTGCAATCTCTCTGGCCA
>CAZFZJ010000007.1:0-8966 GCA_964523665.1 uncultured Candidatus Saccharibacteria bacterium | reverse complement strand
CAGGTTCACCAAGCAACAAAACGTTATTTTTTGTTCGTTTTCGAAGAATCGAAATCACATTATTTTTTACATCTTGACGTCCAATTAATTTTGGCATGTACCCCTGAAGTGCTAATTTCGTTAAATCGCTACCAACAGAATTCAAAGTGCCAGAAAATCCTACCGCCCAATCTTTATCAAATCCTCCAGAAGGTGGTATTTGATAATCATCATCCCACATATATAAATCATGTTTATAATACTCTCCAACAAGTCTGGTATTATCGATGATTGTATTTAAATCAGATCCATATTTCGATAAAAACTCAGACTCAGGATCCATTTTCGATAAAAACGTAATAATAAAGAGCTCATACTTAAGGTGCCGAAAACCCATTTTAGTATTTAACTCCATCATTGTTGCAAAAAATTCTTTGGGAGTAATAGTTACGGTTTTAAGCTTCTGGAACAAGAAATCTTCAAGAACATTTAAAGGAATTTCGGATCTCAAAAAGAAATCTTTTGAGAACCTGCTATCAAAAATCATTGTAATAGCGTCTCCCATTTTCCCATGATTTATAAGCTGAACAATTTCACGCTGTTTATAGTCTCCTGAATTAACATATTCGTTAAAATCATTTAGATTCTCAATTGGAGAGATTGGATAATAATAGTATCTAAACAATCTATGTAGCGTAAGGAGCGAGATCAATAAAATGATGAGTAAAGGTTGTTCGAATAAAACTAGTGCAATACTTATAAAAACCACAATATACAATCCAAACCCAAAAATTAGTGCGGTAGAAATCAAAACCATTGAGAAGAAGATTGCCACAGTTCTTAAAACAAAACCCTGAATTCTGGAGAAAAAGCCAGGAGTACCAAATAACGGCTTAAATAAACTCTGAACCATCGCAGTAAAGCCAAATTTTTGACTTGCTAGAATCACAAAACGATATAATAGCTTGAAATATTTTATGTGGATATCAAGAAGATAGTATTTAATTGTATTTTGGATAAAATTCATTACCTCTATTGTAATAGAGATCTTCTAAGCTTATCAACTACAGTATAAGGATTGGTTTCTATAACACTTTGACCGTAAAGTTCCATCGAACCAATATCTGCTGTCTTTGTTGTGAGTTTACCTCTATCAACAATTCTCGTAACAATTGGCATATGTTCCCAAACCTCTGGCGTCTTTGATAATGGATATAGAACAGAAGATACATTAAAACTAACAACACCAAGAGTTTCTTTCATAGAGTTTAAGACATCACTTAAAACCATACTTAATTCGTCATCAAAAGCATGAGATAGAATCATCACCTCTTTATCTTTGATCGGAGTGATCTTTACTATTACCCTAACGTTACCTGTCGTAAAAGCCAAGCCTAATTTTTCATGCATTGCAAAATCATCATCAAAATAATTTGTTCGATACTGTTCTTGATATTTAAGGGCATTATGCCTTAAGGCTTCAATTTTAGAATAAGCTTGCCCTTCAGTTAAAGCCATCTGTGCGTGACCGTGAATAATTGATGCCCCTGCCTTCCATAGACAGTTCCAAGCAAATAATGGATAAATTGCGTTTTTATTTGTTTCATGTGCTTTATAAAACCATTGATAAGCAACAGAAAGGTAATCTTTTACTCTTTTTCTGGAAAATAATAATGGATTATGATCCCCAAAAACTACAAGACCGTGCAATCCATCATATTTGGCAATATTTGAAGCAGTTATACAATATTCACCTCTAATTCTGCCAAATGTATCAGCAGGAGTCCCTACAAGTGGTCTCGAAAATGGAGTATTTTTTGCAGATTCAATTTCTTCGATTACTTGTGCGAAGTTGGCATCCCCAACAACTGGCCGTTTGGTTCTGAGTTCGTTAAAGATTGCACCTTCATATGTGATTTTATTTGTAACCTTTAAAAACGATTGATTTTTAACTGAATCAACATCTCCAAAATTAGATTCAATCCAGAAAATCATTTCATCAGGAGGTACTAGCTGACCATGAGTTTCCCAAACATTATAAATGCGATCGAAGACATCTTTCTCCTGTTTTGTGAATTTGTTTAGATTTTCAAAAAATCTTTCTTTAAAACCCTGGTTGGACATTAAAACTATCTTACAATCAATAATGCTTCTCGTAAATTATTGATTCGGGCGCAATATTTTTTGAATTCAGGATTTGCCTAATACTATCGATAGTTTCCCCACTTCCACAAATTATAAATTGTGCATCAGCGATTACCTGATCATTTAAACGAGCGATAAATTGGTTTAAATTTCCAATCTCACACTCGGCACTCGGTAATTCGCCTTCTCCTATATAAACATGATAATCATCAATATGTTTATCCTCCCAATATTTCTTAAATACATTTTGCCATATCACTTGATCTGAATTTCGAGCTCCTATATATAGGTAAATATTAACTTCATAATCCTCACGATTTAGAACAATTGAGTCAATCATAGACCGAATGGGTGAAATACCAGTTGAAGTCGCCAAAAAGACTAAATTTAACGCAAGTTCATCAGGCAAAATAAATTCACCAATCTCTCCAATAAATTTAATTTCTTGATTCATATCCAAAGATTCCAAATACTTGGATCCTATGCCTTGAGGTGACAAATCTACAACAATATCAAAAGTCTTATTAGATTTTAGTGGAGAAGAGGCAATTGAATATTGTCTTGTATTATTATTCCCAACATCAACTACGATGTGCTGACCAGGAATAAAATTCATTTCAACAGGATCAATCATTTCGAATTTATATTGAACAATCGAAGATGTAAGGCCTTCTTTGTCTATTAGTTTTGCTCGACCTTGAATAGGCATACTATTTTGGATAAATTAAATTACCTTCTTTATCATATATTTTTATCGCATATACAGGGCAACTTTTCGCAGCATCAATTATTTCTTCATCTGTATTTTGGATATCTGCAATTACTTCGGCTTTCCCGTTTATGATTTTAAAAGTTTTTGGAGCTAATACTTCACAAGGCCCAGCTCCAATGCATAGATCACGATCAACTTCAATTTTTCCTATCTTACTTTTTAATTTCATAATAACTAGTCATCTAAACTAGCTTCTCCCCTAATCACCATATTTATTTCTTCTATCATCTCGTCAATTTCTTCTTCATCCATGTCATGAATCTTCGCACCCTCTTCTATGTTATCAAATTGAGAAGCAAAACAACCAACACAATGCAATCCGTAACCTAACATTACCTCAGCGGCTTCCGGATATTTAGATACTAGTTCCGCAATATTAGTTTTTCTGTCTACATTAAGCAGAATAGTTGAATTATTTGGCATCAATGATTTTTTGGAGGGCGTTGAAACTAATTAATGCGCATTTTTGTCTTGAAAATGTTAACTCAAATCCTATCAAATCAAAAAAATTATCTTTTGAAAACGCACTTAAATCATCTAAACTTTTACCTTCAACATACTCGGCTAATAGTTCTGCACATCCTAAACTTACGATACAACCAGTACCATTATATCCACATTTTTTTACAATATTGTTCTCAGTATTAATCTCAAGTTCAATAGAATCGCCACAAGATAAATTTGCAGTTTTTGCAATATATTGAGGATTCTCTAGCCTTCCCTTATGATTAGGATTTTTATAATAATGCATGAATTCGTGTGTGTATATATTTTGATCAGTCATATATTTATTGAGAGAGAATTATTTCACGTGCTTTTGCAATACCTACCATTAAGCGGTCGATATCTTCCTTTTCAGAATAGATACCAAAACTGATTCTCGCAGATGTTTGTATACCTGTTTTAAGATGCCAAGGCATTACACAATGCTGTCCGCTTCGAATGGCGACACCTTCTGAATCTAATACCGTCGCCAAATCATGTGAAGGAATTCCCTTTATATTAAAAGAAATGACAGAACATTTTAGATCCGTAATTGTACTTCCGTAAATTTCGATATCATTGTCTGCAAGGAGCTTTTCGAATGCATAGCTCATTATTTCATGTTCGTGCGATTTTATTTCATCGTAAGTTATTTGAGTAATAAAATCGCAAGCAGCTCCAAGACCTATTGCTCCAGAAACGTTAGGAGTTCCAGCTTCAAGCATTCCAGGAATTTCAGAATAAATAGTGTTATCAATAAATACTTCGTTAATCATTCCTCCACCAAAGAGAAATGGCTTCATTTCAGAAAAGACATCTCGATTTATCCATAAAACTCCAATTCCCATTGGACCATACATTTTGTGACCACTGAAAGCTACAAAATCGGCACCGAACTTTTGGACATTTACAGGAATGTGTGGAATAGATTGCGAAACATCAATTACAATTTTGGGGAAATTCCTCTTAATATTTGCTTCTTGAGAAGACAATTTTTTTGCCGAGATAACTCTCTTTTTTATTTCTTTTGTAATTTCTTTGGGATCATTTACCACGCCAAGTACATTCGATACATGATGGAACGCGACCAATTTAACTTTTGACCAATCAGTTTCACTATTTTCAATCGAAATTTTGCCTTCTTTAGTGATAGGGATAATGTCTAGCTTACACTCAAGTTTCTTCGCAAATTCTTGCCACTGCACAAAATTAGAATGGTGTTCAGCATCTGTTACAAGTACAACGTCACCTTTTTGCAAATTATTCATAGCCCAAGAATATGCGATGACATTTAAAGCCTCTGTAGAATTTCGAACAAATACAATTTCTTCAGGTACAACTGCTGAAATAAAATCTTTAACCTTTTTTCTTGCTGCTTCATACATCTCCGAGGCTTCTTCACCTCTATGTACATTTGATCGATGATTAAATTCAAATTCTTTAACTGCTTCGAATACCCTTAATGGCATCTGAGAAGTTGCGGCACTATCCAAATAAGTTAATGGTTTACCATGAATGCTACGCTTAAAAATTGGAAATTCACTCTTATATTTTTTCATATATAACCCCAGGTATATTATATGCCTTTAACTGGTCTTCTGTAACTCCATTTAAAACTTGGGATAAAAAGCCATAAGTAATTAAATCTTCGGCTTCAGATTCTTCAACTCCTCGAGATTTCAAATAAAACAATTCTTCTTCGCCAAAAGTTGTAATTGTAACTCCATGAGATGCTTTAACATCATCTGCAAGGATTTCAAGTTGTGGGGATGAATTCACAACAGCATTATCTCCAATTACTAAATTATCATTCTGCAGGTAAGCATCAGATAATTGTGCCTCTTTCGCAATATCAATTAACCCTTCGAAATTAAATTTAGCATTATCTTTCAATACAGATTTTATATGCACACGGGAATTTGCATTTGGCGAAAGATGCAAAGTTTTAATATTCAAAGTTGCCTCATCATTACCAGTAATAGAAACTACTCCATATACATGCGCAGCAACATTCTCCTTTAAAAGTTTAAACTGTAAATTTATCTCTGAAGACTTGGTTATGACGATTAAGAAATCCTCACTACTACTTATCTCAAATATTTTATTTTTTGTATCTTTAGTAATTATTATCATCCAACAGATCCTTCCATTTCTAACTCAATTAATCTGTTTAATTCAATAGCATATTCCATCGGTAACTGTTTAATAATTGGTTCAATAAATCCATTTACAATAAGCGCTGCCGCTTCATCTTCACTAAGACCTCTTGACATTAGATAGAATAATTGCTCTTCTCCAACTTTACTTACACTTGCCTCATGTCCGATTTTTACTTTTTTATTTTCAATCTTCATAAATGGATATGTATCTGTTCTTGACTGCGGATCTAAGAGTAGAGCATCACAAACGACATTTGATTTCACATTTTCTGCTCGCTTAATAACTTTTACAAGCCCCCTGTAACTTGCACGCCCAGTTCCTTTTGATACAGATTTCGAAATCACATTCGAAGTAGTATTCGGTGCTAAATGAACCATTTTGGCCCCAGTATCCTGATGTTGACCATCACCTGCAAAAGCCAATGACATTACTTCTCCTCTTGCTCCCTCTTCCATTAAATACACAGATGGATATTTCATAGTAATTTTTGACCCGATGTTCCCATCAATCCATTCCATAGTTGCGTCTTTATATGCAAAAGCTCTTTTAGTTACAAGGTTATATACATTTTGGTACCAGTTTTGGATCGTGGTATATCTAAATCTAGCTCCTTTTTTAACAATGATTTCCACAACTGCGGAGTGAAGTGAACTTTCGGAATACACCGGAGCAGAACAACCCTCAACATAATGTGCGAATGATTCCTCTTCTGCTATGATCAATGTTCGTTCAAATTGTCCCATATGCGAAGCATTTATTCTAAAATAAGCCTGCATAGGTTTTTCAACATTCACACCCTTGGGAACATAAATGAATGATCCTCCAGACCAAACCGCACTATTTAACGCAGCAAATTTATTATCTGAAGGCGGAACAACTTTACCAAAGTATTCTTCAAAATATTCGGGATATTCTTTCAAAGCTTCATCTGTTCCCAAAAAGATAACCCCTTTATCCTGAAGTTCTTTAATTATAGAGCTGTAAACAATTTCTGAATCGTACTGGGCCTTAACCCCTGCAAGATATGCCCGCTCTGCCTGCGGTACACCTAATCTGTCAAAAGTAGTTTTAACCTCATCCGGAACCATATCCCATGTTTTTTCTTGTCGATCAGACGGTTTCACATAATAATGAATATCGTCAAAATCAATGCCCGATAAATCCCCTCCCCAATTTGGCATGGGTTTTTCTAAAAATATTTCGTAGGCCTTTAATCGAAATTTGAGCATCCATTCAGGTTCATTCTTCATTTTCGACATATTTCGTATAACATCTTCGTTCAAACCTCGTGGAGATTTGTATATTGAAATATCTTTCATCGAAAACCCCTCACGATATGTCATTTTCTCTTTTAATTTTTTTTCCTGATCAGAGAGTGTTTTTGCCATAGTTAATTTTTAAGATATTCTGCGTAACCGTTTTTATCTATTTTTTCTGCTAAAGAGGAATCGCCAGAATCGACAATTTTACCTTTAACAAAGACATGAACAAAATCAGGATTTAAATACTCCAATAGTCTTTTGTAATGAGTAATAACAACTAAACCAATATTTTGCTGCTTGGCAAGATACTTTGCATTTTCACCTACAATTTTTAGCGCTGTAACATCTAAACCTGAGTCAGTCTCGTCTAAAATAGCATATTTAGGTTCTAACACTGCCATTTGTAATATCTCTGATTTTTTCTTTTCTCCTCCACTAAAACCTTCATTCAAACTTCTTTTGATAAATGATTTGTCCATCTTTAACTCATCCATTTTACCCTCTATAAATCTTCGAAATTTTATAGGAGATAACGCCTTAAAAGCATCACCCTGCCTATGAGATTGAACCGAATTGTACGATAATCGCAAAAATTCTAAGTAGGGAACACCAGTGACTTCAACTGGATATTGAAATGCCAAAAATAAACCTTCTTTTGCTTTTTGATCTGGTTCTAATCCCATCAGATTTATACCATCAAGCTCTACTTCTGATGATTCATCAACTTCTATTGCAGGGTGCCCCATTAATGCTGAAGCGAATGTAGATTTTCCGCTACCATTTGGCCCCATTATTGCATGGATCTCACCTGGTTTAACTTCTAGATTTACTCCATTTAAAATTGGTTTATCTTCTCTTGACGCCTTTAGATTTTTTATACTTAACATTTAATTTTTTGTAACTATACATTTTTTACCATCATAAGGACACTTTGAGTTTACAGAGAAAAATACATGTTTACCATCTATAGCTCTAGTTAATAAGCCAGAATTTTCCATCTCGTGTAAATGATAACTAACTGTTGGCTGTTTGAGTTTAATAAATTCAGTCACCTCACTTACACAAGCTTTTTTATTTGCTTTTATATGCTCGTAGATACGAAAACGCGTATCTATGCTAAGGTTTTTAAAGCAATCCAAACATAATTCTTTCATAGATATAGATGATAGTCTATATTCCCTAATCTTTCAAGGATAGAAAGCCACTAATGACTTTCACTTCCTATGGGTTATAATGGATAGATGAAAATCCGCCATGAAACTTATAAACTAAAAAATGGCATGCAGATTTTGCTTGTGAATACGCGAAGTTCGTATAGCGTTGATATATCAGCAAGTTCTCATTATGGTGCCTCATTAGAAACTCCAAAAAATCAAGGAATCACGCATTTTATCGAGCATATGGCACTTACTGCTACTGAGAAATATCCTACAAAAAAGGCATTTAATCGAGCGTTGGAAGCCAATGGAGCGAACTCAAATGCCGCAACCTCAAATGAGTTTGTAACTTTTAATGTTAACCTCCCTTACAAAAAGCTCGAATTTGGGCTAGATATGATGTTCCAGATTCTCTATAAAAGTACTTTCGATAAAGATTATTTAGAAAAAGAAAGAGCAATTATTTTAGATGAGATTTCAAAGTACGAGGATGATGCAGACTATCGGGCATCTAAATATCTGTATGATGTACTGCTTACAAAACAATGTGGATACTCTCTTGATATTATCGGAACAAAAAATATTGTTAAAAATTTATCTAGATCCAAATTAATTGCACATTATAAAAGAGTAAATTCTCCTGAAAATATACTCTTAACTATCGCGGGTAATTTCGACATGCAAAAGGCAAAAGACTTAGTTCAAAAATATTTTGAAAATATTGAAGGATCAAAATATAATTTGGCTTACCCTGATGTAAATGTAAAAAGAGGTGTTATTTCTTCTAAAAAGGATAAAAAATCCGATCTCATAATGCATTCAACGATTTTCGAAGGAAAAGATGGTAAGTCACTCAGCACCTATGAAACAATTTTAATTTTTTTGATTAGAACCATTCTAACTGGGCCAACAACTAGTCGGTTAAATAAACGATTACGCGAAGAAGAAGGGCTTTTATATCATATCGGTTCAAGCTATTCTATTTTTGAAAAATTTAGCATGATGGAA